>NZ_JBPAOH010000058.1:0-41035 GCF_050875635.1 Tolypothrix sp. VBCCA 56010 | reverse complement strand
GAAGCATAAGTACTTTTAAGATATTTAGTATCACCTAGCACCTAAAACTACGCAATGGCTGGTTAGCGATCGCCTTGAGGAGAAAACTTTTTGGTTTACTGAACCTGTATTGCACCCCGATGACATTCTCTATGGATATCTACACAGAGATTATGAGTTAATCGGGTTAACCAAAACTTAAAGTTTTTAATCTCAACCGTACAATCACGTATTTTCTCCCAAGCTTTCAGCATTGCCCGACTGAGGGCATCTTCCGCATCAGTAGCGTTACCCATCCACTTCAAGCAACATTGAGCAAGATAATTTTGATACTGCTGCCATAGCTGCCAAAAAGCTTTTTCTCTATCTTCACAGCAACCCCCCAGGGATAATGCACCAACTATTTGAGAATCTGACATAACTCCCCAATGACGATAATGATTTGTCAAAGCTAATATTTATTTATTCTGGTATAAGCTAATTAACTATACTTTTGTCACAGTATATACCTTAAATTAGTCTGCACTTGTATAGCCCAGGAATCTCGTGCCTGTTCGCGCAGCGTGCGCGGGAGCGCAGGCCGAATAAAGCGCAACCTCACATAGAATTGGTAAGCTATTCCACATCTAAATAGCATAAAATAGCAATTAGATAAAGTGTGTATCTCAGACTATGCCAGCGAAAGGTCACTTAACGCGATCGCAAAGAGAAACTTTAGTATCTGAGTTGAAAGAAAGCAACTCTGGGCAGTTAACACGACGGATACTAATTTTATTATTAATGGATGATGGGAAAACGTACCAAGAGATTAGCTACTTTTTAGGCTGTGGCTATAGAACAGTAGCATACTGGTGTGTTCATGGAGACCCGGATAATCTAGAATCGTTACGCGATGGGCGGGAAAAAGGTAATTATCAAAAAGTAACGAAAGAGTACATAGATTTGTTAATGGAAACCATCGAAAAAGACCCAATTGAATTGGGATATGAGTTTGGTAGATGGTCAACAGCAAGGCTTGCTACATACTTAACACAGATGACAGGAATTGAATTAAGTGGTGAACAAGTAAGGAGAATATTACAGAAAAAAAAGTACGTTTACCTCTGGGCAAGATACAGTCTGGAGGACAAACAAGATTCAGCTAAGAGGGAAGCATTTAAAGAAAAGCTAGAAGGATATTTAGAAGCGTCAAAAATAGAGACTAAGCGCCTTCACGTGTGGTTTTGGGATGAAACAGGATAAGGTGTACGAGTCATTCGTCGAAAAACATGGGGAAAAAAAGGTAGAAGAAAGAAAGTGACAGGACAAAGAAGTCGTGGACGTGTAAATGTGATGGGAGGGATACGATACAGTGACAAAAAAAGAATCTGCTATTTTATCGAAAAAGGAACTGGAGATATTTTTTATGAACAATTAAAACAATTAAATGAGTTTGTGAAATTAGAGTGGATTCAGCAGGGAAATCAGGAGTCTAATTTCCACCAGCAAGGTCCAAAAGTTTTAATTATTCTCGACAATGGTAGCTACCACAAAAAGAAAGAAATTGTTGCCAAAATAGAAAATCACTTGCCGAATATACAATTATATTTTCTGCCTGCATATAGCCCTGATTATAACCTAATTGAACTTGTATGGCATTCTACCAAGGAATATATAGCACACAGATTATTTCAATCCGTATCCGAGTTACAAGTCTTATTGGACAAACTGTTAAATCAAGAAGAATTAATAATTAAATGGCAAAGAAAAATCAAAAACAAGGGTAATGCTATTATTGCAAGTTAGATGTGGAAGAGCTTATCACAACCAACAACTAACAACTATCAACCAACAATCGGCAACCAAATTATAAAAGTGGTTCCCGGTGCGTGGGGTGATTTAATAACTGAGTTAATTGCAGGGCTGAAAACTTCAATTTCGCCCTGCATTTGTTCTATTAATTGTTTGGCGATCGCTAATCCCAATCCCGAACCAGGAATTTCTGTTTCGGCTTGTACACCGCGATAATGTCGTTCTCCAAGATGTTCTAAATCTTGTTGGGGAATCCCAGAACCATTGTCACTTATGGCAATTCCGCAAAAGTGAGGTTTTTCTAGTCCTGCCTGAATTAAAATCTTACCGCCAGCAAAAGTGTATTTCAATGCGTTGTCGATAATATTACTTAACACTTCTCGCAATGTTTTGGAATTAGCGCGGACTAAAGGTAAATTTGGCGGAATATCCGAAATTAATTGCAGTTTTCTTTCTTGGGCGATCGCTCTAGCTGATGCTAATAATGGATTTAAGATATCGACTAAAGCGCAGTCAGCTTCTTTATCTTCGCTTCCGGGTAATAATAGCGCTGGTTTCGGCTCGTTTTGTACAGTTGCTTCCACAAATGCTTCTTCGTCTGGAAGTTTGAACGGCGCTAAATCTGCTGCTGTTAAGTCAATGACTTTATCGAACTGTTGCAGCAATTCTTGCAGGCGATCGCTTTCTCGAACTATACTGGCGGCTACTTCCCGGTTAGGATCGCCTGATCGCAGTCGCTTGAGAAGTAGTTTACCAAAAGTCCGCAAAGCTGTAAGCGGGTTGCGAAACTGGTGCAATAAGTTATCGAGTAAATCTCGTTGCTTTTGTTGGATAATTTGTTGTTGATGCAACGAGTGTTCTAACCAGGCTCGACGCTGATCTAAAATAATTGCGATCGCCAGAGTTTGGGCTATCCTTTGAATTTCACTGCGCTCCTTTTCATCCCATCCTCTATCTTCTCTGGCTGTCACCAACAATCCCATCATTACACCTTCGTGGATTAGAGGTAAAACGATTTGGTTGCCATTTAATACGTATTCTTCTTGTAAAGGCGGTTGTGCCTCATTTGACGTTCCCGATGTTGATGGTGTCAATAACTTCTGCTTCAGTTTCGGTAATGCTAAAGCATTTCTTACTGTAAAGGACTTGCGTGTTGATACCTCCGCAGTGTCTTCTCGCCGAACTACTGCCGTATCCGGGTAAACCACTACCGGAATCAGTTTTGCTTCACCTGTCGTTGCCTCTGCCAATTCTTGCGTCAAATACACAACACTCAAAGTTGCTCCCAGCCCTTGGGTTAAGAGTGCGATTTGCTCTTGGCACAGAGTAATAAACTCAGAACTGGCAGACATTAACATTTTTCACATCTTGCTTAAAATTACAGAATATGAGGGATGATTAAGTTACACAGCTTAGTTTTTCCCTCATTCATTTAATAAAGCTTAACTAAAACTTGCAAGTAATGCTTTGCTCTTTGGGATTATATACTTGACTGCTTTTAATTTCTTTACATTTACAGATATTACTTTTATTGTATTAAATCTTAAGAAACTATTGATTTTTTTAACTAGAACTTATATAATGACGACGGATTTTGTAGCTATAACTACAATCTGTGTAGCTTGAAAGAGGAGGAAAATAGGTTGGCAAGGAGACGCAAACGGAAGAGTCGTCGTCGCCAAGAAGGGCGACGTATCCTGGAGCATGTGCCTCAATATAGCATCGAAAGCGGCGAAGAAAAGCCTGTAACAGCAGCGAGAAAATTTATTCAAGCTGAAGGTATATTGCCGCCCGCCTTGCTACTCGTAAAGCGGAATGAACACACCACAGACCGTTATTTCTGGGCAGAAAAAGGGCTGTTTGGTGCTCAATACGTAGAAGAGAACCATTTTCTGTTTCCTAGCTTGAGGGTATTAGAAAATCCTTCAGGTCAAGAAACTCTAGCTTTGGCTAGCCGTTAAAAAAGCAATAGTTGTCTTAGAGATTGAGTGAGGCTTGTGACAATTATTAACTGGCAAAATTGTTCAGTTATTTAAAAATTTGAATTTTTTTTAAGTTTGCAGCTGATTTGCCAGTCGAGCTAGTCTAAGATATCAAACAATCAACTCCTATCAAACTGCGCTTGTTTGCCAGGGTTGATTGTTTGTATTATTAGATATTTCACTCGTAATGAAGGTAAAGCGATCGCGTCACACAAGTAGCGCGTACTGACAAAATGTGAGTTGTGTTTCAAGCGTGAAAGTTTATTGCTTTGACAAGAAGAAACTTTTAACGGCATTACGAGTGAAATTGAATAGCTTTTCCCCCAGGTAAAGTCTTTTTTTTCGTCACCAGCTTAGATCGAAATCATCTTCATATGCTCAAAACTTGGGTTATTCAGATTTTAGCTGTAATTCCCTCTGTAACTCACTGAGTTCATCTCGATGGGCAATTACAGTTATTTTACTTGGGAAGTCTTTTTCACTTTGAGTTGGTTCTACTTTCAGCAATACCTTCTCAAGTCTTCCGGCTTTTTTCCAATAATAAATACCACTCAAGGGTGAAAGCAGTACCATCCCTACAAACACCGTACTCAGGTTAGGAAAAAGCAGCGACAACACTAATGATAGAGAAACAATACCCGCCGCTGCTAAAAAAGTTAAAAACAAAGCCAAAAACCAGCTGGGTCTGACAAACCCTTCAAACGTTACTTGGTTTTGTTGAGAGTCTACCGCTGCCACTCGGTAAGACCGCGAGCGAAAATACTCCTTTATTTTCGGCATTAAAGTATCTTCGTCGAGAGTGGACACTAGTTGCGCTTTTTCTATGCGGTCTTTAGTCGAGGCACGGATAAAGAAAAACAGCCCGACCGATAACAACAAAGTTAGCAGCAAGGTGGATGGCAGAATAGTAGTATCCATAGGAAATTGTTACTTTTGTAGAGGAGGAGACTTATTCATTATTAATTATTGGTTAATTTGTCCTCCGCTGTATGTATTCTTGCCACAAACGAGTTAAATCCTGCGCCGAAGAAAGCCATTCTGGGGAAACTTGGTACATCCGTCTAGGGCGTCCGCGTCCTTCGAGTTTCTTCCAATACCCAGTGATTGCCTTTTGGTCTTCCAGAAATTTAATCGCACTGTAAAGCACAGTGTCCGAAAGCCTATAAGTAGGATATTCGTTTTCCAATTTCTGGATCAACTCAGTACCGTAGGATTCACCTTCTAGCAAAATATGCAAAATGTAACAAACTGCTAGTTCCTGACAGAGGTAAGTTGGCGGAGGATTCTCAAAGAATTGATATATATCCTCAAGTTTCATAGTTAGTGAATGGCTAAAAAATGCCTTATAGTTGTTGAACCTACAATTTTGGTCGTTAGTATATAGTGCTACCCTCCTGACTAGTAAATATTTAACGTTACTAAGGCTTTATTGCCAAAGCGCAAACATTACACCATTTCCTACGGTTAAGCGTAGGGCAGGTATGCTAGTTTTAGAGGCGCAATAAATTACACCTCTACCCAAGCTCGCTTGCGGTGTGGTGAAAAGCGATGAGACAACGAATATACCGCCATCCTTGTGTCAAGTGATGCCGAGCTAGTTAGAACTGCTTAAGCATAAAATGCCATCTAAGCAATTTTAAAGGCAAAATGCGTTTTTTTTTTAAAACTTAATAAACACTTTTTTTTCCGGTGATTATCCCGGTGTCAATCTTAAAGATTTAAGCTATGTGAGATATTAGCCTTCAAAGCTGAAATACGCTCTTGACAACGGCACAGCACAGATTAAGTACACAACTTGCGTACTTGAGATACACAATTCCTTTCTGGTAAGTGTGATAGTAAATTTAGCAAGCGTAAGCGCACATTGGTGATCGGTATGTCACAAAAGCCCAGATCGCAATCTTCTTCCTCACCCCTAGAGGAAATAGCCCAAGCATTTCGTCTCACAGGATGGATTAGCTTTTGGTCGCAGTTAGTACTGGGGGTAATTGCTAGCGGAATTTTGGTCTTTGCCAGCTTGATTCGCAACACGAATGCCAATCAAACAGCTGTGGGAACTGGTTTAGGTATATTTTTTGCAGTAGCTGCGGTAATTAATTTAGCAGGCTCAATATTCTGGGCTTTTCGTTATACCAGAATTGCCAGACAACTGCAATCCACCAATCCTAACAACCGTCCCCGGAAGGCAGAGACGATGGTACTTTTACGGACGGGGTTAATAGTCAATTTAGTCGGACTGATTCTAGCGCTAGTGGGCGCCGAAGCGATCGTTGGCGCATTGTTAGCGAAGGCATTAACTTTACCGCAACAAGGTTCAGGACTTTTACAAATTAATCCTTCTCAAATTATCAGTGCCCTGGATATTGTTGTTGTACAGGCAAACACCCAAACCCTTGTGGCTCACTTTATCGGGCTGATGGGGACGATTTGGCTGCTTAATCGCATCACCAAACCGCAATGAGGAGACGGGGAGAGGGGGGGATGGGGAGACAAGGAGACAGGGAGACAGGGAGACGGGGAGAGGGGGGGATGGGGAGACAAGGAGACAGGGAGACAGGGAGACGGGGAGAGGGGGAGAAATTCTTTTTTGTTCCCCTTGTCCCCACACCCGTCGCCCCTTGTCCCCCCACTCCCCCACTCCCCCACTCCCCACTCCCCCACTCTCCTTGTCTCCCCTTGCTTTTCCGGTCATAGCAAGCCAAAATCAGTATATGCTGATGTGTTGGACAGGAAGATTATAGGACTAGAGATTAAGAAAATCTGTGCTGGATATTAAGCAAATACGGGAAAATCCCGAAGTAGTTCAGGAACGGTTGAATAGTCGCGGTAATAAGTATGACATTCAGCCTATTTCAGAGTTGGATCGGCAACAGCGAGAATTGGAGGGAAAGCGAAATCAACTCCAAGCACGTAGTAATGAAATTGCAGGTTTAATTCCAAAAAAAATCAAAGCTGGTTCTGACCCGAAAGGAGCAGAAATTCTCGCATTGCGGGAAGAGGGCAAATCTATTAAAGAGCAATTGAGTCCGCTGGAACCGCAGGAAAAAGAACTCAAAGCGAAAATTGAAGAACTTGTACTTGCGCTTCCTAACTTGCCAAGCGACTCTACACCCATTGGTAAGAGTGAGGAAGAGAATGTAGAAGTACGCCGTTGGGGTGATGATTATATTCCTCAAAACCCGAATATTCTCCCGCATTGGGAAATTGGCGAAAAGTTGGGTATTCTAAATGTAGAGCGAGCGGTGAAAGTGGCTCAAAGTCGCTTTGTGACGCTGATAAAAGCTGGTGCAGCCTTGGAAAGAGCATTAATTCAGTTTATGCTCGATCGCCAGACTCAAGCTGGTTATATAGAAATTAGTCCGCCAATTTTAGTTAATACTGATTCGATGACGGCTACGGGTCAGTTACCTAAGTTCGCGGAAGAAAGCTTTAAATGTGCTGATGATGATTTGTGGTTAATACCTACAGCAGAAGTTCCTGTAACTAATCTTTACCGAGGTGAAATTCTCGATTCGGCTGATTTGCCGATCTACCATTGTGCTTATACTCCGTGTTTTCGGCGAGAGGCTGGTAGTTATGGACGAGATATGCGCGGATTGATTCGCCTGCATCAATTCAACAAAATTGAATTGGTGAAATTTGTTGAACCCAGCACTTCTTTTGAGGAACTGGAAAAATTGGTGGCAAATGCAGAAGCGATTTTACAAGCTTTGCAATTACCTTACCGAGTTGTAGAGTTATGCACTGGGGATTTGGGATTTTCTTCTTGCAAAACTTATGATTTAGAAGTTTGGCTGCCTTCATCTGGCAAGTATCGAGAAATTTCTAGCTGTTCCAATTTTATCGACTTCCAAGCGCGACGGGGTGATATTCGCTTCAAAGAGGCAGGTAAGAAGGGAACTCAGTTCGTACATACTTTAAACGGTTCTGGTTTGGCTGTGGGACGCACAATGGCAGCTATTTTGGAGAATTATCAACAACCAGATGGGACGGTGCGTATACCGAAAGCGCTGCAACCGTTTTTGCAAAGAGAGGTGTTGTAAAGGTTGGGAATGGGGCATCGGGCATCGGGCATCGGGCATCGGGCATCGGGCATCGGGCATTGGGCATTGGGCAATGGGAATTAAAGAAGCGGCTTTACGCGGGTGCGCGTTCTAATACGATTCTTTCCATGCCCAATGCCCATTGCCCAATGCCCATTGCCCTATTACCTATTACCCATTCCCAACAAAGCGAGAAAATATGCCTCTTTTGAGAAGTGCTAAACTTTGACAGATTTTAAAATAAAGGTATATATAGCTGAATAGGTTCACTAATTTTCTCTATGCCAGTTTTAGCAGCGATCGCAGTCTTGGCTGTTCTCATCTTGGTACACGAGCTGGGACATTTTATCGCAGCACGGTCTCAAGGTATTTACGCCAACCGTTTTTCTTTAGGTTTTGGTCCAATTATTTGGAAATACCAAGGTTCACAAACTGAATATGCTGTCCGCGCTTTTCCTTTGGGTGGCTTTGTCGGTTTTCCTGACGATGACCCGGATAGTGATATTCCGCCGAATGACCCGAATCTGCTGCGTAACCGTCCAATTTTAGATCGGGCGATCGTCATCAGTGCGGGTGTGATAGCAAATTTAATATTTGCTTACTTAGTACTAGTTCTTCAGTTGGGTATCGTTGGTATTCCGGAGAAAATCAACTACCAACCTGGTGTGGTTGTACAACCTGTTAACGAACAGTCCATCGCTTACCAAGCGGGAATTAGGGAAAGAGACATTATTCTTGCTGTTGGCGGTAAAGAACTTCCTGCTTCGGAAAATTCCAGCACTTTGCTCAGAAAAGAAATTCAAAATCATCCAAATCAGCCAATTGAACTGACAGTTCAGCACGAAAATCAACAACGTACCCTAAAACTAACGCCGGCAAGAGGAACTGACGGCAAAGGTTTGATTGGTATTCAACTTGGTGCTAATGGTAAACCCGTTTATCGTCGTCCCAGCAATCCGTTAGAAATTTTTAGCATTGCTGCTAAAAGATTTCAACAATTAGTTGTGGGTACGCTGAGTGGTTTTGGGCAGTTGATTACGAACTTTCAACAAACTGCCGGACAAGTTTCCGGACCAGTTAATATTGTTAAAGTCGGTGCAAAATTGGCTGCTGATGACAGTTCAAATTTGCTCTCATTTGCGGCAATTATCAGCATTAACCTGGCTATTATCAATATTTTGCCTCTTCCGGCATTGGATGGGGGACAACTGGCTTTCCTGCTGATTGAAGGTGTGCGCGGTAAACCTCTACCGTCTCGCATTCAAGAAGGTGTAATGCAAACTGGTTTGGTGTTACTTTTAGGTTTAGGACTTTTTCTGATAGTTAAAGAAACTACGCAGTTGGAGTGGATACAAAAATTATTCCAGTGAGTACTATCGGCAAAAGGCTATCTAAAAAGCAACGGGCGCGAGAAATTCTTTCGCGCCTGAAGCATTTATATCCTGATGCGACTTGCTCTTTGAACTACTCAACGCCTGTACAGTTGCTAGTAGCAACTATTCTTTCTGCTCAATGTACAGATGAGCGGGTGAATAAAGTAACACCAGCTTTATTTAGTAGATTTCCGGATGCAGCGAGTTTGGCAAATGCCGATTTGACAGAGTTAGAAAATTTGGTGCGTTCAACTGGGTTTTATCGCAATAAGGCGAAGAATATCCAAGCTGCTTGTCGGATGATTGTTAACCAGTTTAACTCGCAAGTGCCCAACCGAATGGAAGAGCTTTTAAAGCTTCCGGGTGTAGCGCGGAAAACGGCTAATGTGGTGCTGGGTCATGGGTATGGTATTAATGCTGGGGTGACGGTAGATACTCATGTTGCACGTCTAAGCCAACGTTTGGGGTTAACTAAACATACAGACCCGATCCGCATTGAGCTAGATTTGATCGAGTTATTACCGCAACCAGATTGGGAAAATTGGTCAATTAGACTAATTTATCATGGTCGAGCCATTTGTAAAGCGCGATCGCCTGCCTGCGTTGCATGTCAATTGGCTGAATTATGTCCCTCTGCTGGGGAGGAAGGCTAATGGGGAATTGGGGAATGGGGCATGGGGCATGGGGCATGGGGAATGGGGAATGGGAAAAAGAAAAAACAATTACCACGTTCCCAATGCCCAATGCCCAATGCCCAATGCCCCATTTGGTGATAGAATGGAAAATGCTGTCTTTAAATAAGTAAAAAGTATATGGCAAAAAAGAGCATGATTGAGCGCGAGAAGAAGCGCGTGAGAATAGCTGAAAAATATGCCCAAAAGCGGGAAGCGTTGCTAGAAGAGTTCCGCAATACTGAATCTCCCCTTGATAAGTTGGAAGTTCACCGGAAAATTCAACAGCTACCCCGCAATAGCGCTCGTATTCGTCAGCACAACCGTTGTTGGGTAACTGGTCGTTCTAGAGGAGTTTACCGCGATTTCGGGCTGTCTCGCAACGTGCTGCGCGAATGGGCACACGAAGGTCTTTTACCTGGTGTGGTTAAGGCTAGTTGGTAGTTGTTGGTTGATAGTTGATGGTTGATAGTTGTTGGTTGATAGTTGATAGTTGTTGGTTGATGGTTGTTTACGACTAACCACGCTCCCACTAAGCACTATCCACTATCCACTATCCACGCTCCCACGCTCCCACGCTCCAAAATCTTATTCCCCACAACACTTATCAATTCCGAGACTTTCTAAGAGTAGATCGCTGACGGCGTTGGCGATCGCAAACTCTCCATAGAAACTTTTGGAAAAATCAAATGCCTGCATCTCTGTGACAATGGCAATTACCAGAGAACCCAGGTCATTTTCTCCTTCCATGCGTTGGCGGACAAAAATCTGTGCTGCACGTTGGGCGATAATTTGATTGACGGCTTCGGGGATAAACTCTGTATCTAGCCACCGCAACAAATTTTCTTGCAACCATTCTCCCTCTTGTTGGGGATTTTTTGACGGTGGCAGGGTGATTGATCCAATGGGTTCAGTCATTTTCTTTATCTTATACGCAGAGTGATACAAAGGAGGATGGCTTTTTTTATTTTGCCCTTAACGTATGCAATATGATGTCGCTGCTATTATTCAAGGCTATGCTCAAGGCTATTTTCTCATGGCTGATGATAGCAATGGCTTGGAGTGGTATAGCAGTCGCGATCGCACTTTCATTCCTTTGGATGACCGATTTCGCTACCCTAAGTCTTTGCGACGTGTTATCAATCAAGAGCGTTTTTCTGTGGCGATTAACCGTGATTTCAAGGCTGTGGTCTTGGGGTGTGCTAACCGCGAAACAACTTGGATTTCACCTGAGTTAGAAGATATTTATTGGCAACTTTACCAAGCTGGTTGGGCGTATAGTTTTGAAACTTGGCTGGGTGATGAACTTGCCGGAGGAATTTTAGGAATTGCGATCGGCGGTGCTTTTATTGGTGAGTCGATGTTTTACCGCATTCCTGAAGGTTCTAAAGTGGCAATGGTCAAGTTGGTAGAAAGATTGCGAGAAAGAAAATTTGTCTTGTTTGATGCCCAAATGATGAATCCTCATTTGGAAAGGTTTGGCGCTTATCGAGTTGATGATGATGAATATCAAATGTTACTCTACCAAGCTTTGCTTTGTCGCTGTTCTCTAATTTAGTCTTAGTAATTACTGCCATACATATACAAAAATTAATATCTCTCAAGAGTTAAGCATTGTGAGATAGCTGTCAATAAATGTTGATTTTTCTCAATATTGTTGACTTCATTGCTAATAATATTGCAAAAATTATCATTATTAATGCGAATAAAATTAATAAAATTTGTTTTTTCAAAAATTTGGCTAATTTTGGTCTTTAAAGGTAATGTTGCTTGCAAATTAGCAAAAATGGTGATAATGTTTTTTATGCGTATAAATCTAAGAAATTTTAAATTTTAAAATTATAATTATAAAGGTTTGGGAAAAAGTTAAAATATCCCGATTATTAAATAATACAGCAAAAGCGATCGCATAACCACAAAATTAATTTAATGTCAACTCGCGTCTGTTAAAGGTGATTTTTCTACCTTCAGATCGAAAAAAGGCTAAGATGAACGTTCATTGATTCACTTCATTTACACGCTAGAAGAAAGTAACAACAAAATTTAAATACATAACAGAAATAAACTCACCAAAACCTGATATCCTACAACCTGTAGCAAAAAGTGTTCCACTCTGTTCAAATTGAACATGGCTCAAAACTATCGCCGTGCGAAGCTCAGAGGCAAATCCTTTAAAGGGCAAGATTTAACAGGCGCAGATTTCTCTGATTCTGATATTCGTGGTGCAGATTTTACTGGTGCGATTCTTCATAGTGCAAATTTTCGCAATGCGAAAGCAGGTTTACAACGGCGTTGGGCGATCGCTTTGGTAATATTTGCATTACTACTATCGGCAATATCCGGACTGCTATCAGCCGTTGGCGGTTCGTTATTAGGATTTCTTCTGGTTAACAGCCACCGGGAAAATATTTACGTTGTCGTAGCTAGCTTGATAGTTTTGTCAGTGTTTTTTATGATTATTATCCGCCGTTCCTTGTCAGCAGCCTGCGGATTTTTGCTCTTTGCGATGACATGGGCAGGTTTGGCGGCGATCGCTTGGGCTGGTATAGTAGCAGTAGCTTGGGCTGGAGTAGCAGTTACAAGCGTAATGGAATTAGCCGCTATAGTAGCAGTAATTGTTACTGCATCAACATCAGTACTAATTGTAGCAGCAGGAGCCGTAGTTATAGCTGGAGCCGCCGCATTTGCCGGAATTGTCGCTGGATTGCTTGCAGTGACAGTCACCGTGTCAATTGCGGGGGCAATAGCTGGAGCTGTGGCGGTGGCAGCAGCAATGGTCAATTTGACAGCTGGGGGTGTAGCATTACTATTAGCAGTGGCAGTAGTATTGCTGAGTGCTTATGTCAGCTGTCATGCCTTATTTGGAGATGAAAAGCAAAGCTTAACTCGAAATTTAGCGATCGCTTTTGTGACAAAATATGGAACTAGTTTTCAAGGCTGCGATTTAACAGATGCGGACTTTACCCAAGCCAGACTAAAAAACACCAGCTTCATCAGAGCTATTTTGACACGCACCTGCTGGTATCAAGCGAAAAAGTTGCATCTTGCGGCTGTGGAAACAACTTATCTTGACGATTTGCAATTACGAGAATTGTTGATTACGAAAGACTTACAAAACAAAAACTTGAATGGCTGGAACTTGCAAAATATAAATTTGCAAGCAGCCAACATCAAGGATGCTACTTTAATAGGAGCGAATCTGAGTGCATCTAACTTGCAAAATGCAGATTTTTCTAGAGCTAACCTCGGACAAACGCAATTAAACAAAACCGATTTGAGAGGTGCGACTCTTACAGGTGCTTACATCGAAGATTGGTTAATTACTTCCCAAACGAAGTTAGATAACGTTAAGTGTGAGTACATCTTCATGCGGATACCCACACGGGAAAATCCTAATCCTCATCGTTTACCCCCAAATTGGAATGAAACATTTAAAGAGGGTGAATTTTCCCGCTTGTTTAATCCGTTGTCGAAAATTAAGATTTAAGAACGTAGTAAGCGCTGAAGCGCTTTTATCTTAACTACGAGTTAGAATATTGAACTCGTGAAATGGGAGATTTTTTCAGCGCTGAAGCGCCGACTACGAGTTAGAATATTGAACTCGTGAAATTGGGGATTTTTTCAGCGTTGAAGCGCCGACTACGAGTTAATAAATTTAAATCGTAGGGTGTGTTATCGCTTCAGCGTAACGCACCATTGATAATTCAGGGTGCGTTAGCCTTCGGCGTAACGCACCCTACCTACCTAAAGTTTATATTTCTTCATATAAGTTGAATTTTTATCATCGACTTACTTCAACTCGCTTTTCTGTTACTAAGGTGAGGCTAACCCATTCGCCTTTATTGCTGTAACTGCGAATCATCCGCTGGCGTAAGTTAGGTTCGATTAACCAACCCGCTTCTAAAATAAAGCTTTGACGTAATTGCACTTTAACTGGACAATTAGCAGAAGCACCATCAGGTAAGAGTAATACTTGCACCTGCTTTTGGGGATCTTGGTCAAAGTGAATTATAGAGCCTTTAATTGTAGCAGTTGAGGTAATTGTCCGTTCGCCAAAGCTTAAACTTTGAATTAATCGCCCAGCATCAAGCCGTAATTGTAGAGTAGAAGAAAAAGTATCAGGCGATCGCCAATCAGGATATATTGTTACACCTTCGCCACGCCATTCTCCCAACAAGTCATCTATCGTTAAAGATGCGCGTTGTGGTGCTTCAGTTCCGGCAAAATGTTCGCGAATTAAGGTAAGTTGGTCTAAATCGCCATTTTTATCAAACATCTGCACCAAGCGTAAACGGCGATTTTTTTGAATAAATCCAAATTCTGCGCCAAATTCCGAATACGGTGCTAACTGAATCGAACCTTGAGAAAATTCGCCATTTTCAAAAAAGAGAACACTTCGTCCTAGTGAACTATATTCTAAAACTTTTTCATCTTCCCGCAGACGGATAATTTGGCGAATAGTCTGATTATTGTTCAAACCTTCCAAAGAGACAACCGAGGGAGTATCATTCACCAACTCACCTTGGGGAGATAAACGGGTAAATGAACCAGACCAGACACCGATATTTTGCAGCAAACGTTCCCATTGCGATCGCATAGCGATTTTGGATTTTAGATTTTAGATTTTGCGGAAAGTCTGAGCGGAGGTTTCCTCCGATCAGAACTTTACAAGACGGATTGGTGATTAAAAATAAGCTTTTGCCCAATGCCCAATGCCCCATGCCCAATGCCCAATGCCCAATGCCCAATGCCCCATGCCCAATGCCCAATGCCCAATGCCCAATGCCCCATGCCCAATGCCCCATGCCCAATGCCCAATGCCCTATCCCCCATTATCTAGCAAATCGACGCACTGCAAATAAGCTTCCTAATAATCCGACTGTGGCACCAAAACCAAGGAGAATTAAAGGTAATAATAAAGTTTGTCCGCTAGTGAGTTGCAAACCGTTGGTGAGAAATTGGATAAACTCAGGTTGATTAGCGAGCAATTTAGTGATAAACTGCTGAATTAGAGAAATGAAACTCCAAGCGATCGCACCGCCAACTAAGCCAAAAGCAATTCCTTGTAAAATAAACGGTAGATAAATCCAAGTCGAAGTTGCACCCACAAGTTGCATAATTTCAATTTCCCGACATCGCGCAAGAACAATTAAGCGAATTGTCGTGGAAGTGACAGCGATCGCCGTTGAAGTCAAAATGATCGTAATTGTTAAAGTAATCCAATTCAACCCTTGATGTAACTGAGCGATGCGTTGCACAGCTTCATCTACATACTGCACTGCATTAACTTGAGGTATTTTAGCAAGTTGCGTCGCTAAAGTCGGGACAACTTGCAAGTTACGCGCTTTCACCTTAATCTCATCAACTAAGGGATTATCGCCTAACTGCTGGGTAGCACCTTCAATATCAGAAATTCCTAGTTCCTTAACTAGTTTATTCCAAGCTTGCTCTTTGGTGATTGTTTGCATTGCCGCGACATCAGGTAAATTCTCAACTATTGGAGCGATCGCTTCAAAACGCGCACCCGCATTCAGGTAAACTGATACTTCTAGCTGGCTACCAAATTGGTCAAGCAGCTTTTCTAATTGCCAAGAACTTTGCAGACTCAACCCGAATAAAAATAATAACACGGTGACGGTACTCACCGCCGCCCAATTCATCCAACCTCCCCGCAGCAAACCGAGGAAAGTTTCTTTTAGCAAGTAATCAAGTTTAGTGAAAAATTTAAACACACTAAATACCGATGTATTAGTTTCGCGTCAACATTTTGGCATGTTGATGGGCAATGGGCAATGGGCAATGGGCAATGGGTAATGGGTAATGGCAATTGGGCAATGGGAATTGGGCAATGGGCATTGGGAATAAAAAGAAGCTAGACGTATTTCACTTGCCTACTTGGACGCTTGCCCCATGCCCCATGCCCCATGCCCTATGCCCAATGCCCCATGCCCCATGCCCAATGCCCCATGCCCCATGCCCGATGCCCTTTACCATTCCGCCAAAGCTGCGGTAACTCCTTTTCGTAAATCTGGTGTAAGTGCGGGATTATTTAATAATTGTTGCAATTGTTGATAAGCGGTTTCTGGTGCGAGATTCTTTAATGCAGCGACGATGTGCAATCTGACGACTTGATTATTGTCTGATAGTAGAGAAATCAACGGTTCAATTGCTTCGATATTACCTAATTGTCCCAAAGATAAAGCGATCGCACTTTTAATTGAGGCAATCTCAACTGCTGGATGTTGCGATCGCAATATTGAAAGCAAAATTTCTGTCGAAGAAGCGGTTAATGTCGAATCGCTGACTCGACCTAAAACTGTGACAATTTCTAACCACAGTGTCTGTGATGAAAGTTGATTAAATGCTTGTTGGAGATATTCTAAACTGGATGATGTCTTCATCCAACTCAGGGCGCGGATAATTTCAACTTGTAATTTTATTGGTGTCGGAGGCGATATCAGCACTATAAATAAGTGTTTGGCAGCCTGATCACTACCGATGCGCGAAAGTGCAATAGCCGCTGCTTGGGCAACTTCGAGATTAAAGTCATAAAGTCTGGGTTGCAGTTTCGCCACCAAATCTAAACTTGAGTGTAAGTCAGTGCGAACACTCAACCCTAACACAGCTTCACGTCTGACAGCAGCAGCAACATCATTTAAAGCGTTTAAAAGAATCGGTGGAATACGCGAATCGTGAAAGCTGCTGAGGGCTTCAATCGCTATAGCGCGTACTTCAACTAGCGGATCTTGCACCACACTCAATAGAGGTGTAATAATTTCTGGTTGGCGGATGTAAGAAAGCGATCGCACTGCCAAAACTCGTGTATCTTCTGATGTTAAAAGTTCTGATAAAGCAGCGATCGCACTTTGTCCAATTTGTCCTAATGCAGCAGCGGCGATCGCTTTAAGTTCTTCATCGTCAGTGTTTTGGAGAAATTGTACCAAAGAGGCGATCGCTTTGGGATTTTTCAGATCGCCTAAAATCCGAACTGCATACCACCGCAATTCTGATGCATCTTCATCTTGGAGGATGTCAATCAACGGGGTTATAGCAACATTTCCCAAACGGACAAACACCTTAGCAATTTCCCAGCGTTGCTGAAAATCCCCCATTTCTAGAATTGAGAGTGCTAATTCCAGCAAATATGCTTGATTTTTAACTATCTCTGGGTCTTTGCCATTTTCTTCCAGAATCAACTGTTGCAGGCATTGCAAGACTCGTGACCAATCACCTGCATCATGTGCTGCCCGCGCTTGCACCAAAAGCTGGTTGATGTTATTCACAATTGGTTAGTTGTTGGTTGATAGTTGTTGGTTGATAGTTGATAGTTGATAGTTGATAGTTGATAGTTGATAGTTGATAGTTGTTGGTTGATAGTTGTTGGTTGATAGTTGTTGGTTGATAGTTGATAGTTGTTCTAATATCCACTAACTACTATCCACTATCTACTAACTATTTGACCAAAACTGAATTCCCCTCAATCTTGGCGGCGTAAGTTGTTAACGGTTTTGTGGCTGGTCCTTTTTGCACTTTACCATCAACTGCAAATTCTGAACCATGACAGGGACAGGAGAATTTTTTCGTTGCTGCTTGCCATGTTACCGTACAACCTGCGTGAGTGCAGGTGGGGTTTACAGCCTTCAAATTTTTAGTTTTAGACGTACCGATGACCAACACAGCCCCTACAGGTGAGTTTTTGGCAAGTAACTGACCAGTCTTATCTAATTCCTCGGAAGTACCGACTGTTTGCCAATCTCCAGATGCTGAGGATTTTGGTGAAGTTGTTTGGGAAGAACAAGCAGCAAAAACTACAGGTAAAGAACTCGCTAGCCAACCTAAACCCACCCAATTAATCAAATCGCGACGTTTCATAAGCAAAATTATGCGTAAGTTTTCTCTTAGATAATCTCAAATACCAGAGCAAATCAATTTTTTACTTCGCTAAACCTTTACTCATACAGGTTCTGGACATTTAAATGAAGTGCGTACTAAGAGGGAGCGGCTTGTCGCAAGACATCGCTCGTATCAAATTTGTTTCATGCAGAAAATACATCATTTTGATACTTTTTCAGCATCATTTTGATACCTTTTCCTAAATTTTACCAAAATTTCGTAGCTATTTATACTATTTTTACATTCATGCAACCTTAACCTTAGTAGTAAGCAAATCGTTAAATGAAGGAGCGAAAACAGCTTTAACAAATCTACTTTCTCGTAAAGCTCAAAAATTTACTTTAAAAAAATCGTAGATCCACAAACCGATAAAACTACATTCAGATATTCAAACGCGAAGTTAGAAACAAAGCAACGGAAGTCAACTCATGACAGACACAGCAACTACCACACCCAGCTTAAACAAGTTCGAGAAATTCAAAGCAGAAAAAGATGGACTCGCCGTTAAAGCGGAAATCGAAAAATTTGCCTCCTTGGGTTGGGAAGCAATGGACGAAACCGATCGCGACCATCGGCTAAAGTGGGTGGGTGTGTTCTTTCGCCCAGTCACTCCCGGCAAGTTTATGATGCGGTTGCGGATGCCTAACGGTATTCTTACTTCTCATCAAATGCGTGTGTTAGCTGAAGTAGTGCAGCGCTACGGTGAAGACGGCTACGCTGACATCACTACCAGACAGAATATCCAATTGCGGGGCATCCGCATTGAAGATTTACCAGATATCTTTAATAAATTTGAGGCTGTAGGCTTAACCAGCGTGCAGTCAGGAATGGACAACGTTCGCAACATCACAGGCGATCCGGTCGCTGGATTAGATGCGGATGAGTTGTTTGACACGCGAGAGTTGGTACAGCAAATTCAAGACATGATTACCAACAATGGCGCTGGTAACTCAGAGTTTACCAACCTGCCGCGCAAGTTTAACATCGCCATCACCGCTGGACGCGATAACTCAGTTCATGCGGAAATTAATGATTTGGCTTTTGTCCCCGCTTTTCGGGAAGTAGAGGGACAACTTGGAGACAAGGAGACAAGGAGACAAGGAGACAAGGAAGAATTTGCTCCCTCATCTCCCCCCTCTCCCCCTCTCCCCATCCCCCCCTCTCCCTCATCCCCAATCTTTGGCTTCAACGTCCTGGTCGGTGGCTTTTTCTCTGCCAAACGCTGTGATGCGGCGATTCCCTTAAATGCTTGGGTGCCACCAGAGGATGTAGTCGCTGTATGTAGAGCCATTTTGGAAGTTTTTCGCGATCGCGGTTTACGCGCTAATCGCCAAAAATCCCGTCTAATGTGGTTAATTGATGAATGGGGTTTAGACAAATTCCGCTCAGAAGTCGAAAACCGTTTGGGTAAGTCATTGATAAGCGCAGCCGCAAAAGACGAAATCGACTGGGAAAAACGCGACCACATCGGCGTATATGAACAAAAGCAACCCGGATTAAACTACGTAGGCTTAAACGTTCCCGTCGGTCGCTTGTTTGCCGACGATATGTTTGAAATCGCACGTCTAGCTGAAGTTTATGGCAGCAGTGAAATCCGCTTGACGGTTGAGCAAAACTTGATAATCCCCAATATTGCTGATACAAGATTGGCAACATTTTTAACAGAGTCGTTGTTAGAAAAATTTGCAATTGAGCCTAATACGCTAACGCGATCACTAGTTTCTTGTACAGGCGCACAATTTTGCAACTTTGCCCTCATCGAAACCAAAAACCGCGCCCTAGCGATGATTAAAGCCTTAGAAAGCGAGTTAACATTTACTAACCCTGTACGCATTCACTGGACAGGTTGTCCTAACTCTTGCGGACAGCCGCAAGTTGCAGACATCGGCTTAATGGGAACTAAAGCACGTAAAAATGGCAAACCTGTAGAAGGAGTTGACATTTATATGGGCGGCAAAGTTGGTAAAGAAGCACATTTGGGAACTTGTGTCACTAAAGGCATACCCTGCGAAGACTTACAGCCAGTATTACGCCAACTGCTAATTGAAAACTTCGGCGCACGCGCAAAAGAAGCAGTCATTAGTTATTAGTTAGTGGATAGTGGTTAAAAGTTAGGAGTTAAAAGTTAGGAGTTAGGAGTTGTAGAGACGTTCCGGCGGAACGTCTGTACTAAAAGTTAGGAGTTAAGAATAATGTGTGACAACTAACAACTAACAACTAACAACTAACAACTATCAACCAATTTGGTCAATTACATAATTGTCCACAGGTTTCTTTGTGCAATTTTTAGGTTTTTTACTCAAGGTTTTTTAATAATGCTCAAAGGTTTACTTTCATTTACCGGTCGCTACCGCATCTTACATCAGACTTGGTTTGCCTTCTTTCTCACCTTCGTTTGTTGGTTTAACTTTGCTCCCTTTGCAACAACCATAGGTAAGCAATTACAATTAGCGCCCGAACAAATTAAAACTTTGGGTATTTGCAACTTGGCGCTAACAATTCCGGCGCGGATTATCATTGGAATGCTTCTGGATCGTTTTGGTCCGAGAAGAACTTACTCAATGCTGCTGATGTTTGCTGTGGTTCCTTGTATGGCTACAGCGCTGTCGCAAAACTTTAGCCAATTGGTTATCAGTCGTTTGCTGATGGGAATTGTCGGTGCTGGGTTTGTCGTCGGTATTCGCATGGTGGCGGAATGGTTCCCCCCGAAAGATATCGGTATAGCCCAAGGTCTTTATGGCGGTTGGGGTAACTTTGGTGCTTTTGGGGCTGAGTTTACCCTACCCCTGATTGCAGTTGCGGCTAGCTTTATGACTGGTGGTGCTTCTAATTGGCGTTTGGCGATCGCTCTCACAGGTATCATTGCGGCGATTTACGGTGTAATTTATTTCAACACCGTTCAAGATACCCCTCCTGGCAAAACTTACAAACGTCCTAAGAAAAATGGTTCTTTGGAAGTAACCAGTGTCAAAAGCTTCTGGGCGATGATTGTCTCAAACTTTGGTTTGATTTTCGCTTTAGGTTTATTAGCTTGGCGCTTGGAACAAAAGAACATTCACTTTTTAACTCTCAGCCAAATGTATTTGGTTTGGTTGTTGTTAGCCGGATTATTTGCTTACCAAAGCTATCAAGCTTATAAAGTAAACCGAGAACTGTTAACTGGCAGAAAAACTTACGCCCCATCCGAACGCTATCAATTTGGTCAAGTAGCTTTACTCGAATTCACTTACATAACTAACTTTGGTTCTGAACTTGCTGCGGTTTCCATGCTGCCGGCGTTTTTTGAAAGAACCTTTGGTTTAGAGCATGTGGTAGCGGGGATGATTGCCTCTATCTATCCTTTCATGAACTTAATTTCTCGTCCTAGCGGTGGCTT
Source organism: Tolypothrix sp. VBCCA 56010 (assembly GCF_050875635.1). Taxonomy (NCBI): domain Bacteria; kingdom Bacillati; phylum Cyanobacteriota; class Cyanophyceae; order Nostocales; family Tolypothrichaceae; genus Tolypothrix; species Tolypothrix sp. VBCCA 56010. Next base: position 19,927 of record NZ_JBPAOH010000058.1, on the reverse strand, counting down.
AATTTCTGATAAATTTGGCTCTCGTAAATGGACAATGACAATTATTTCTGCTGGTATTGGTGTCAGTTATTTGATGGCACATTTTATTAACAAAAACTGGTCTCTTCCGGTGGCGATCGCTGTCACAATATTAGCCGCTTACTTTGCTCAAGCTGGCTGCGGTGCAACCTACGGTATCGTACCTTTAATTAAGAAAGAATCCACAGGACAAATTGCCGGTAATGTCGGCGCTTACGGTAATTTTGGCGGCGTGGTTTATCTAACAATCTACAGCTTAACCAATCCACCAACACTCTTTGCCACAATGGGTATAGCTGCTTTAATCTGCGCCTTTATGTGTGCCTTCTTCCTTAAAGAACCCAAAGGCTCTTTTGCTGGCGCTTACGAAGGTGAATCACCAGAAACTGCAACCCGAAAATCTCCCATTTTAGTGGAAGAATAAGATTTAGATAATAGGTAATAGTTAGTAGTTAGTTGGGTTTGGATTACTATTAATAAACTCCTAAAAATCAAACCTGAGATACACACAGAAAATCAAACTGTGTGTATCTATGTTTATCTACGGTTCAATGTTGTATTTTTCTGTTGAAATTTAGTTATGAAATTGTCAAAATTACATAACAAAAAATCGAAAAATAAATGAATAAAAAGTATCAGACAACACATTTTATTTGTTGTAATTGATATTCAATGGGTAAAAATACTATTGATAAAACTTCCGAAAGTTTTCAAAACGAACTTGAGAAAATTTCTTAACAGAAGCCATCAGATTTTCTCGGATGCGAATTAAATATCAAAGGTTTGGAAACACAGTTATTTGCTTTTAATTATGTGTCTACAAACCTTGTTCAACATTTAGACAATCGGTAAAAACGGTGCAAACGCCATGACTGAAATTACCAAAACCGTCTGTCCTTACTGTGGTGTCGGCTGTGGACTAGAAGTTTCGCCCCCAGCGCAACATGGCAAACCGACTAATCGAGATAGCCAAGGAACTCCAATTTGGCGGGTGCGGGGGGATAAAGCGCATCCATCAAGTCAAGGTATGGTGTGTGTCAAAGGCGCAACGATCGCCGAATCTTTAGATAAAAATAGATTGCGCTACCCAATGGTACGAGACTCCTTAGAACAGGAATTTCGCCGCGCAACTTGGGATGAAGCTTTTGATATCATCACCCAGCGCATTCAAACTGTGCGCTTTACCCAAGGACCAGAAGCTTTATGCATGTACGGTTCCGGTCAGTTTCAAACTGAGGACTACTACATCGCTCAGAAACTGATGAAAGGCTGCTTGGGTACAAACAACTTTGATGCCAACTCTCGCTTGTGCATGTCTAGCGCTGTAGCTGGCTACATTCAAAGCTTTGGCGCGGATGGTCCCCCCTGCTGCTACGATGACTTAGAGTTAACCGACTGTGCCTTTTTAATTGGTACGAATACAGCTGAATGTCACCCGATCGTTTTCAACCGATTGGAGAAGTACCGCAAAAAAAATCGCAAAGTAAAAATGATTGTCGTCGATCCCCGACGCACACCAACCGCAGAAGCCGCAGATTTACATTTAGCGATTCGTCCCGGTACAGATATCGACTTGTTAAATGGTATGGCTCACTTATTGATGCGCTGGAATTACATCGATCCCGCGTTTATCGAGGACTGTACCAGCAACTTTCCTGCATACGCTGAGGTGATTCGCCATTATTCCCCAGACGTGGTAGCCCATCGATGCGGTATCAGCGTTGAAGATTTAGAAACAGCAGCTCGCTACTGGGGTGAATCACAGCGGGTGCTGTCGATGTGGTCAATGGGTGTCAATCAATCATCGGAAGGTACGGCTAAAGTCAGAACCATCATTAATTTGCACTTAATGACCGGACAAATAGGTAAGCCTGGGGCAGGACCTTTTTCTTTGACCGGTCAGCCAAACGCGATGGGAGGACGCGAAGCCGGAGGTTTAGCACATATGTTACCCGGTTATCGCATGGTGAAAAATCCCCAGCAGCGAGCGGAAGTTGAGGAATTTTGGGGACTCAAACCAGGGCAAATTTCCCCAAATCCCGGTTTGTCGGCGTGGGATATGATTGCTGAGTTAGAAAACGGTAATGTCGGTTTACTGTGGATTGCCGCGACCAATCCGGCTGTGAGTATGCCAGATTTAGAGCGGACAAAAAAAGCACTGTGGCGATCGCCTTTTACAATCTATCAAGACGCCTACTATCCCACAGAAACCGCTGCTTACGCTCACGTTTTGTTACCAGCGGCACAATGGGGTGAGAAAACCGGCGTGATGACAAATTCCGAACGAGTAGTCACCTTATCTCAAGCATTCCGCCCACCGCTAGGGGAAGCGAAAGCAGATTGGGAAATTTTTGCTGAAGTTGGTCGGCGATTAGGTTTTGAGAAAGAATTTTGTTTTACAAACTCCGCTGAAGTATATACTGAGTTTGTGCAACTGACTGACAATCGTCCCTGCGATATGACAGGTATCAGTCACGAGCAATTACAGACCGAAGGTGCGACTCAATGGCCCCATCCAGAAAAGAAACCTGAGCCGATATTTATCGATTCTGATACAGGTGTTCTCAGTTTTGAAGAAGAAGGGGGAGAAAAGGGGAGTGGGGAATGGGGAGTGGGGAGTGGGGATAAAAAATCCTCTTCTACCCCTACTCCCTACTCCCTACTCCCTACTCCCTCCAAACGCCTTTACACCGATTTCCGCTTTCATACTCCAGATGGACGCGCTCGATTTAGCGCATATCATTCGCGAGGACTAGCAGAACCACCCGATCCTGATTATCCTTTTGTGCTGACAACTGGGAGACTTTACGGACATTGGCACACTCAAACGCGCACCGGTCGGATTGAAAAAATTCGCTCGATGCATCCGCAACCGTTTATTGAGATTCATCCTCGTGATGCAGCACAGTTGAATATTACAGATTCGGAGTGGGTGGAAGTGCGATCGCGTCGGGGTAAATCCAAATTTCCGGCTAAAATTACCAGAGCGATCGCACCCGGTACAGTTTTTGTCCCCATGCACTGGGGTGCGCTGTGGGCAGAAAATTCCGAAGCAAACGCTCTCACCCATCCAGAATCATGTCCCGATTCACTCCAACCAGAATTGAAAGCTTGTGCGGTACAACTAGCGCCAATTACTGTTAATACCTTGCCTAACCAAGTGTCATTAACTAGTGGAGTTGTTATTTAAAGCACCCACAAAATACTCTCAAGTCTCAACTGGCGTGTCGGGTAATCTGCTCCACTCATTCCAAGAACCGTCGTAATTACGTACATTTTCGTAGCCCAGCAAATACTTTAAGACAAACCAAGTATGCGAAGAGCGTGCCCCAACTGCACAGTAGGTTATCACTTCTTTATCAGGAGTGATGCCTTTACTGTGGTATAAAGCATACAGTTCTTCCGCTGATTTGAAGGTATCATCTTCGTTCAAAGCTGATTCATAAAAAACATGAATTGCATTGGGAATGTGACCGGCACGCTCAGTTTTTTCTGGTGGGTTCATCAGAAATAATTCACCGCAATACTCTTGGGGTGTACGCACATCCACTAAAACGGAGTCTGTGTTAATTGCTGCTTGCACCTGGTCTGGTAGCGCTCGGATGCTTGTATCGAAATTCTGCACTGTATATATTGTTGGCGTGATAGTAGGGATTTCAGTAGAAATCGGGCGTTCTTCAACAAGCCATTTTTTCCGACCACCATTCATTATTCGTACATCGTTATGCCCGAATACTTTTAGCAACCAAAAGGCACAATTAGCACCAGCATTATGATTGCTATAAATAATGATGGTTGTATCATTTGCAATACCTGAGCGTGCAAGCAGTTCTGACAATGCCGAAGAATCGAAATTGAAACGGTAATCGGGTTGCATGAAGGTGGTAAATGCGTTCCAGAAGACGGCGCCTGGAATATGACCAGACTTATAAGCAGTGATATCCATATCGGTTTGAATAAGACGCACTTTGCGATCGCTCAAATGTTCAGCAACCCATTGAGTATCTACGAGAACTTCAGGATAAGCGTAATTCAAGATAATCACTCCTTATTTGATGCAAACAGCATCTGCCGCACGCGATGAACTAAAGTTGTGGAAACAGAGAACAGCGTGAATCCGATAAGTGGGTGGAATACTGCCAAAGGAAAAGGCGAATTTAGGTGAATTGTGAGAAATTGCAGTCCTAGTAGTACTGCCATACTAGCTGTAAGGCTTTGCACTCGTCGTGGAAACTCAATCAAGAACACCCATAAAAGCAGAATCGCTGTCAGTCCACCGTATCCGCGTACTAGCCAAACATGGATATTCCACCATTCTGAGTTGTGGAAAAATGCTAGTCCTACCGTCAACACTTGGGCAATTAAGCAGAGATTGAAAAGCGTGGCTACCCAGTAAAAGCCAATTTGAAACTTGCGTACAGATGGCTGCACGCTATCAAAGTTAAAATCTATCGTCATGATTGATGATTCTTGGGGGAAATTAGGACTATGTTTCCGTCAATGTTTTGATTGCGATCGCTTCCAGCGGGCGCTCCGCGCCATCGCAACAAAATCTATACTAAGAACAGCCAGTTATAACGGCTAGTCCTCGAACGAGTACTCTTGGCAGCAGTAATGATGACAAATTCCTTGCAGTCTTTATTTGAAGCAATAGCTCATGCTAGTGATGAGCAAGAATTACGACTGCACGTCATGGTTAAAGTCGGTGAGTATTTTGTTGCCCAACGTTCAAAGCTTTTTTTATTTAATGAGCTTCCCCTTACCCAGACAAATATTCCGGGCATGATGAAATTGGCTTTATCTTTAGAACATAATCCAGTTTTGCGCTACTTAGTTGAGCATCATGCTCCAGTTCATGAAGAATTGTTATTACCTTCTGGTATGTGGAAGACTATATGCTCGCGCTTTGACCACGGACATGTGATGGCTGGACCAATTGTCAGTAATGGTCGTCTTGTTGGCGGAGTTGGCTTTACTCGCGTTCGAGGTTCTTCTGCTTTTAATGTTCACAATCTTGCCGATTTAAGTGGGCTGTGTCTACATCTATCAACCAAGTTAGCAACATTATGGTCGCAACCAACAGAATTAAATTCTTTGGCGATTAATCGCTTAACCCAGCGTGAAATTGAAATTGCCGAACTAGTAGCACAGGGACTAACAAATGCTGAAATCGGTACAGCACTTTGGATTACAGAAAATTCTGTTAAGCAAGCATTAAAACGAATATTTCGCAAGATTGAAGTTTCATCTCGTGCTGAATTAGTAACGCGGCTTTTTTCAAACACAAGGCTTTCTCAATCCAAGTAACAGCGATGAAAATCGCAGGCAAAGATGTAACAAGAGCGATCGCACCCGGTACAGTCTTTGTCCCCATGCATTGGGGTACGCTGTGGGCAGAAAATTCCGAAGCAAACGCTCTCACTCATCCAGAATCTTGTCCCGACTCACTGCAACCACAATTAAAAGCTTGTGCGGTGCAACTAGTGCCAGTTGCTGTTAATACCTTGCCTAACCAAGTGTCATTAACCAGTGGTGTCGGCTGACATCCCTACCACCTTTGGTGACAATCTAACGCATTTCTTAACGAAAGTACAGATAAAATATAGGGCGGCTCAAAGTCGTTCTGTATTAATCAATATTACGCATTCAAATAATCATTATCAACTGCCACCTGGAGAATGATAAGCTGCTAGACATACACTACAATATGTTTGGAGATCCGGGGAATTGGTGAATATTTCATAGTCAATAGTTTTTGTAACTATTGATTATTGACTATTGACTGTCTCGTAGTTTGAGATATGCAAGACAAGAAAAAAGCGCCTTATAAATACAAAGCGCAAATTGGTAAGGCATCCTTTTTCCATCCTATAGATTTATCTATGGGGTTTTTCTTTTTTGTTTTTGCTTTTCACTTTTTACTTCACAGGGGGGTGCAGAAGATGTGGAAGCTATTCAGGCAATTTAAAGAAGCTACCAAAGATGACAACTTTATGCACCACATTGAAAGCATAGAGGTGATAGTTTCCAAAATTTTATCTTTTGCGATGGTTGTGGTAATTTTGGTAGCGATTTTTGACTTAGGAGTGCTTCTGATTAAAGAACTTTTTACAACAGAATATGGTGAAATAAACAGAACATTATTTAAAATATTTGGTTTATTTCTAAATATTTTAATTGCTTTAGAAATATTAGAAAATATCACAGCTTATCTGCGAAAACACGTTGTTCAGGTAGAGTTAGTTATTGTAACTTCTTTGATTGCTGTATCGCGAAAAATTATTATACTCGATTTAGAAAAAACCGATGGTGTTGAAATAATTGGCTTGGCAATTGCAATTTTTGCTTTATCAATAAGTTATTGGATTATTCGTTACAGTAATTCTAAATCAAAATATTAAATCATCGTAGGAATATTATGGCAGTATTCTTTAAATTCGAGGCAGATTTTGTTGAATCTCTACGTTGCATCCCCATGCAAGTGCGCTACAAACTCGATACTTGTGGTATCAAGCTGAAATTATCCGATTGGAGTCATATGACGCAAGTTGAACGTGAAGCTTTAGTTGAATTACCTTGCACGACAGAAAGCGAAATTCAAGCATACCGCGAGTATCTTGAGAATTTGATTTTACAACGCAACGGCACACCACCAGCAACATTATTTATCGAACCTCATCCCGCATGGACGGATGCGACTAATGTCCCAGATAGCCTTCAGCAAAAAGCTCAAGAAATAGGTACAAGCATCACACCCCAACAGTGGGCGAATTTAACTGAGTTGCAGCGTTTTTCCCTAATTAAACTCAGTCGTCCGGGACATGAAAACGAAAATTTCCCGAAAGCGATCGCCGAATTTAATTTAGTTAGTGGATAGTGGGGCATGGGGCATGGGGCATGGGGCATGGGGCATGGAAAGAATCTCTCATTCTCAATTCGTAACTGCCAATGCCCATTGCCCATTGCCCATTGCCCATTGCCCATTGCCCAACAACTAACAAATAACAACCAACCAAGGAAACAATAATATGTCTACAAAGAAAATTTTGATGATTGTTGGCGACTACGTGGAAGATTACGAAGTGATGGTTCCCTTCCAAGCGTTGCAAATGGTAGGATATACTGTCCATGCAGTTTGCCCCGATAAAAAAGCAGGTGATAAGGTGCGGACTGCTATCCACGACTTTGAGGGGGACCAGACTTACAGTGAAAAACCTGGTCATAACTTTACTTTAAACGCCACATTTGAGGAAATAAAAGCCGAAACCTACGATGCTTTAGTAATTCCTGGAGGACGCGCACCAGAATATATCCGATTGAATCGCACAGTGTTAGAAATTACCCGTCACTTTGCCCAAGCAAACAAGCCTATCGCTGCTATCTGTCACGGTTTACAGTTGTTAGCTGCGGCTGATGTACTCCAAGGCAAACGTTGTACTGCTTACCCAGCGTGTAGTCCTGACATACGCCTTGCTGGAGGAACTTACGTAGATGTATCGGCTGATGAGGCAATAGTTGATGGTAACTTAGTTACAGCTCAAGCTTGGCTTGCTCATCCCCGCTGGCTGGCAGAATTCCTGAAACTACTGGGCACAAAGGTAGAACATCTAGAGGTGGCGAAAGTTAATTAACCCTGTTTTGTCACTCTCGGAAAACAATAATCGCAGCCAGATTCTGAGACTTTGATTCCATCAAGATTTTAGGCTTTATTTCCTAATAGAAACTAAAATTCATAGACAAAAAGTGGAAAATAAAGCCCCGTAAGCCTTTCGGCTATTGCATTCTCCCAAAGTGACAAAAGAGGGTTAAGCATCTTGGTCTATAGATTTTGAGATAGTCAGCAGTCAAAGGTTGCTCGTCAGTAATCAAAAACAACTGATATCGTCGTAGAGACGTTCGGTCTGGAACGTCTCTACAATATGTGTGATTTAACCGACATGATATAAATACTGAGCGCTAAAAATTTTATACTTTTTATATTTTTAAATACAATTAGTCTTCATCAAGACTACTAATATTTAATCAATAACCAGACATTTAAACTTTAATATAGTGCTTAAAAGCAGATAAACTATGAGCTATAACTTCATACAGCTTACCAAAAAGAATGCACTTATACACCTTAGATAGCCAGAATCCTTACCTGTCAGGGATAATACTATCTGAAATTTTGATTTATAAATTTATAATTGTTTAACAGGAACTGAGGCTATATTGTATTTAGCAATGCTGCTGTTGATGTGGCTGCGGTTAAGTCCTGCTGCTGTGATAATTTAAGCGAATTAATTGAGAAACGAATTCTAACTCAATGACAGGGAAAAACGCAAGACATAATGCTTTTCTGCGGCTAGTGTCTGGTAATGAAGCAGGTTTTGGGTCGGCATCTCGCTACTCGCTGCTTGCCAGTAAAGACGCGGTAATTGGACGCGACCCCAATTGCCAAGTTGTCTTCGATGCCATGATCTATCGGATGGTATCCCGTCGTCATGCGGTGGTTCGTCCCGTGTCTTCATCCGCAGATGCTTTCTTTAGCTGGGTAATTTCTGATTTAAATAGTGCTAATGGCACTTATTTAAATGGAAAACGCTTGCAAGGTACTCAGGAATTGCAACCAGGCGATCGCATAACTTTAGGTTACGACGGACCAGAATTACTGTTTGAGTACGAAATCATCCCCCAAGCAACGGTGATGTCGCAACCTGCTTCTAAACCGTTACCACCTGCTGCGACTCCTCTCCAGTCGATGCAAAAACCAGATTCTGTAAGCTTCACTCAACTGTTTCCGATTATTTCTACTGGTAAAGATTTAACTCGTAAAGCATACCTGATACCGGGAATGCTGACAGTAGTTTTTGTAGTACTAATGTTTGCCACGGTAGGTCATCCGCAAGCCAATCAAGTTATTGTCGCTACTTACATCGCTTTTGCGGCTTACTATTTTGTCTATCAGCTTTGCGGCAAACAAAAGCCTTGGTGGGTGCTACTAGCTTCAGCATTAACGACTACGCTGATTTTACTCAGTCCTTTACTAGATATATTTATCTTCGTATTTCGCGGCATTTTACCTGGTAACTTGCCCTCACCTCAAGATGCTACTACCTTCACAGAGTTACTGGTACGTTACTTTTTTGGCGCAGGCTTGATGGAGGAATTACTGAAGGCGCTGCCAGTATTAGGAGCGTATGCGATCGCTCGCTTATTACCCTCGCCTTTACGCGAACGTGTCGGCGTTTGGGAACCTCTAGATGGCATTCTTCTCGGAACTGCTTCTGCCGTAGGTTTCACGTTGTTAGAAACTTTAGGACAGTATGTACCTTACATTACTCAAAATGCTTCAGTACAATCGGGGGTAGCTGCTGGTCAACTAGTAGGATTGCAACTGTTAATTCCTCGCATTTTAGGCTCTGTTGCCGGACACATGGCTTACAGCGGGTATCTAGGGTATTTTATCGGGTTGGCTGTTCTCAAGCCCCGCAGAAGTTGGCAGATTTTGCCTGTTGGTTATGTTAGCGCTTCAGCACTCCACGCTTTGTGGAACGCAACAGGATCAATCAATGCCTTACTTTTGGTGGTGGTTGGGGTGTTGTCTTACGCCTTTTTGATGGCAGCAATTCTCAAAGCACGGGTATTATCTCCAACGCGATCGCAAAATTTCGCTACCCGCTTTGTCGGACCAAAGTGAGAGATGGGGGGATGACTTGGGGAGCCAGTGCGTTGCAAAGGCAGTGCGTTGCGGTGAGACCAGCGAGAAAGAAAGGGTGGACAAGAGTGCCGGCGATGGCTCTCTTCGTTGGGAGGTCACGAACGTTATAGCACCTGCCGTCGGGTTTCCCGCGCTATCTGCATCTGGCACTGGACTTGGGCGACGGGCGTGGGCGACAAGTGAATTATTTGGATGCTTTAACTACAGGCGCTACGTTTGTTGAACTTCAATTATCTTTTATGTCTTTGGGTAGATGACGCTTGTCTTGCGTCTATTTTAATTTTGTGATTAGCTGGCGAAGTTATACCTTGAAAAAGATAATTAAAGATTCTGAAAATGGCACGTAGGGCGTGAAGATAACGCAGGCATTCAGAGAAAAACTAAAAGCTGACAGTACAAGTCTTCGTACTTTCTGCCCTATTACACTAGCAACATAAATGCTAGAAAGTGCTACACTGCTGCTTTGCCACATTGAAAAAATCAACCGAGATGCATAGAATTCTAAATTTAGGTTTCTGATTGAAAATTATCTAATTGAGTGAAGGCATAGTGAGCGATCGCTAAACTAACTTTTGCTTGTTCGATTTGAGATAAAGCTGTCCACTCTCGATTGTTAATCTCCGTGATTGTATCTGCATTTTGCGGTTCGTTACCTCGCATGGCAGAAGCGTAAGGACGCGCTAAAACTAAAAGGTCTTCTGTTTCCCAACTTGGTAGTACAGTCTGAACACACTCAACTAATAATTGATCGCCAATCGATCGGCTGGTGTTTAATATCTCTGAAGCTTTTTGAGCGATCGCGTTTAACCAACTTTGCGGTACACTGGCAGCAAAAGCCGAATGTAAAGTTTTTTGAAGATTAGCTAAAGTAACATTCTTTGTATTATCATTGTAGTGCGTAGAATCAGAAATTTCTGACCAAAGCGTGTCAAGTTTTCCGTAAAAAGCTTGCGAATGAGTTGTTAGTTCTTCATCTGTTAAATCTTGAGCGAACTGTTCTTCTAGTTCTCGAAAATAGATTTCTGACTCTTCGTCAGCAGGATTCCAGGGATAAGTAGCATCTTCAGGTTCCAGCAGAGCTGACAACAATTCTAAATCGAATTGAGAGGGTAAGGGATGGAAAGTTTCTGAAGCGTTCATATTTTTAGCCATTTGTCGTCTCCCGATTGATTATTTAGCAGTATTGACAGCTACAGGTGGAAGAATCTGATTTCCGTAAAATAATTTGGATTTATTGGGGATTGGGCATTGGATCGGGGGATCGGGGGATCGGGGGATCGGGGGTAAGAAAGAAGAAATATTTCTCCCCAAGTCTTTCTTTGTCTTTCTGCCCCCCTGCCCCCAAGTCTGCCAAGTCTGCCAAGTCTGCCTTATCTCCCTTATCCCCAGTAAAGAGTCCCCAGTCCCCAGTCTTAAGAATCTTCAATAATAAACTGCCATATTTCACCTTTAGGACTACCAAACTTTAACTGCATTCCCGATTTTAAGGGTACTTCCTGGCGGAGGATTTGTTGCCAACTGTTTGCCGCTAAAAACCAGGTAGTTCCGTAAGTGGACAAATCTTGCAGGGAATAAGTTCGGATGGGAGTAGCACCGCTGAGATTATTTCGGCATAAAATTTCTGCGTGTCGTTTAGAAACAGATCCTTCTGGGATGACAATATCATTATCTTTCGTGCGACCGATACGGGTGACACCACTTCGTAAAAACCAGGTTACACCTTTGTCAAGCGATCGCAAACAAGCAGTGGGAGCCGATGAAGTTATACTGGGGATGGCAGTTTCCGGCAGTTCGGTAATTCCTTCATCAAAACTCTGAATCAGTTCCCCATTAAAATTGGGATGCAAGTACAGAACTGGTAAAGTCCAAGCGGGTTGATTGAACTTATAAATTGTTAACAAATGTTGCCTTGCTTCTGCTACAGCTTCATCAATTGGTAAACGCTTTCGCAAAGCTTGGGCAAAAGCTTGAATAAAACTTAAACTTTCATCATCGCGAATTTGATCGCGCATTGCCAAAACTGCCGGAACACCATGACGAATCAGCACTTCTGCCAAACTACTAGAGGGTATAGCTTGGCGATTTACCCCATCTGGTTGTGCTCCCCAACACGAATTAAAAACCGCCAAGTTCACATTATTCCGGGTTAATACTTGCGCTAATTCTATGCCATTAAGTGTCATGTCCGGTTGCAAAAACAGTAAACCTCCATCTGGTGCTGGACTACCATGACCGGCATAAAATAAAACATTATATTCTCTGCTTTCTAGCTCTTGAATCAACTCTTGTCGAGTTGGTTGCAAAAGTGTAGTCACCGTACATGGCGCATATCCTTGAGAATGATTACCGACTACAGGACTATCGCAAAGAGTTCTTTTGAGAATAGCCGCTTCTTGTTCGAGTTGAAGTTTCTTGTCAGATCCCAAAACCAGCAGAATATTTAAAGCTGGATTTGTTCGCAAATCCGGCAGAGGATCTACTTCTGTGGTTGTGCGACTAAATAACACTTGTTTACTAAGCGAAATTGCGGGTTGACCAGCTTCGCGCTGCATAATTTCCCAAGGTAGGGCAATGAGGTCTGGGTCGCGAATTTCCAATCGCAAGCGCAAAGGTGTCTGCTCACCCATAGCCATGCCTTGACTGCGTTCTAGACTACCGAGAATAGCTCCGTCAAATACCCAACGCCACAAATTTATTCCCAAGTATTGCATCAGACGACTAGTGTAAGGACCAGCGGTGTGACCATTGGGGGGTGAAACCAAGTCCATAGTTTGTGGATTGGTGGGTGGAGGGGTTGAACCGGGAGGAAGATCCAAGCGACTATGACCAGCAAACATTTCCTGCCAGTCAATCCATGCTTGAGTTAGGTGTGGTGACCATACACAGTCACGCAGAACATAGCCACTAGGATACGGCGCGTTGACCACCCAAATGGCGAAGTTGTCGGTGCCGATATTGACGAGACGGGCGATCGCCAGGTTCAGGGATGGCATGGATTCATTAAACTAAAAGGTTTAATCAAATTATTTCCAAGAACAATTTTACAAGGTAAATATTTCTGCCTTGCTGATTTTTTATTCTGATTCTTCCCTTTATTATTTTAGGTTTTTTTTACTTGTGCTTCGATAACTGATGTCACCTTTGGGGCAGAACATCATCATCAAGGTGGCGATTGAATAACAACATCCGGCGCAGCTTTGCTGTTAACTTGACATTGCCCGGATTGTCCCGGTGCCCAAATAAAAGGATTTAAGCGCTCAAGTTGCGATAATTCAATCCATCCGTTTTCCCCCCTCTTTACCAAAGTAGAAGCAGTGGTGGAGGATTTGGTGTTAGATAATTTTTTTACTGTTTGTCCAGTGCTATTGTTTACTTGAGCTTTGTTACCAACTGAACAGACTCGCAGGTGCACTATAAAGTCTTGCTGTTGAGGAATTGGTTTCTCTATAACTTGCAAAACACTACCTGCTGGTGCTGTGAAGACTAAATTTGGGGCAGATTTGTTTTTACTCAGAGTTATTTCTCTATCGTTGGTAATCTCAGAACCAACATCTAAATTAGAAAGCGATACTTGCCCAGGTACAGTGACAACACTCGGATCTGTGCCTTCCACCTGAGTTGGAGAACTGCCAATTTTTGGAGTTAATTGCGATCGCCACCATTGCGTCGCCCAGTAGCCCAAAAAGCCGACTACCGTAACCAATAATAAGAGAATTCCCAACTGTAATAGCACTTTTGAGTGTGTAGCTGGCGCTGTTGGTATTGCCTGAATTCGCGGTAGTAAAGGCTGTGTTGGGGGTATTGGTGGCAGTGGTAAAGGCTGAGGTGTCAAGTCTGTAAGGACTTCATCTGCTGATTGATAACGCTCTTGAAAGTCTTTTTCCAACAGCTTGTCTAGAATCTCACTCAATTCACTACTAACCGGACTTCGCAAATATTGCCGCCAATTTACGACCCAACTATAGCCATGATCTATCCATAATTGAAAAGGAGAAATTCCAGACAGCAAATGAAAGCAGTTAGCCCCCAAACTGAACAAATCACTAGCTGGGTATGCCTCACCACCCTTTAACTGTTCGACTGGGCTATACCCATGTGAACCAATAATAGTCCCAGGTTTAGTCTGCACTGTTGCAGTTAACTGCTTTGAGGCTCCAAAATCAATCAGCACTAACTTGCCGTCGCTTTGATGGCGCATAATATTCTGTGGCTTAATATCTCGATGAATTACCCCACGCTCATGGATGAACTTGAGAACGGGCAGTAAATCGAGTAAAAGTTGCCGAATCTCGCTTTCGCTATACGTTCCTCTCTGTTTTATTTCTTTAAGCAAATTCTGTCCATCAATAAACTCTTGCACTAAATACAGGTTCTTGTCTTGCTCAAAATAAGCTAATAAAGTGGGAATCTGCGGATGTTTTCCTAGTTCTTGCAGCCGCTTCGCCTCTTCTTGAAACAACTCCGTCGCCTTCTTCAGCGCCCAAGTTCTGTGGTTTTTTGGGGCAAGTTGCTTAACGACGCAATGTTCATTCAGCTTGTCTATATCCTCTGCCAAATAGGTTCTACCAAATCCACCCTCATCTGAAAGTAACTTGGCGATCAAATAGCGACCTCTCAACAAGGGTGTTAGTGGTACGCTACAACTCTGACAATAATTATTCCCGTCAGGATTTTCGGGATTAGAACAATTGGGGTTGAGGCAGCAGATCATCGTCTGGCAAGCGTGACTGTATTGGAGAATATAATAACTCTCTCAGAAATTTTTCTTAACAAACTTGTCAAATTTTTACAGTTTAGCTGCCAGTTCTACTGTTATTGTCACCTTTGTGGTGCAAAGTCATCATCGGTCATCATTATCAAGCGCGGGTCTGGGTCTAGACGTAACCCCAGGCTGATTAACAGAAGGAGTTACAGTTTCATTATCAACTTGACATTTACCAGATTGTCCCGGTCGGGAAATCGACGGCTTTAAGCCTTGAAGTTGCGATAATTTAATCCATCCGTCTTGCCCCCTCTTCACCAAAGTAGAAGCAGTGGTGTCTGGTTTATTGTTAGATTTTTTTAGTGTTTGTCCAGTGTTATTATTCAGTTGAGTTGCCCCGCTACCTACTGAACAGACTTGCAGACGCACTAAAGAGTCTTGCTGTTGGGGAATTGGTTTCTCGATAACTTGCAAAACACTGCCTGCTGGTGCTGTGAAGACTAAATTTGAGGCAGATTTGTTTTTACTCAAAGTTATTTCTTTATCGTTGGTTATCTCAGAACCAACATCTAAATTAGAAAGCGATACTTGCCCAGGTACAGTGACAACACTCGGATCTGTACCCTGCACCTGACTGGGAGGAGTGCCAATATTTGTACCAGATCGCCACCATTGCGTCGCCCAGTAGCCCAAAAAGCCGGCTCCCGTAATTAATAATAAGAGAATTCCCAACTGTAACGGCACTTTTAAGGCTGTTGCGGGCTTTCTTTCTGGAATTACTTGCGTTTTTTGGTTGGGACTGCTTGAGGTAGTGTTTTGAACTACTGTGGGCGCGTAATCAGAAGTTTTAATTGGTGAAGGTTCAGGAATGACTGCTGTCAAGTTTGACTTTGGTTCAGAGTATTTGACTTGACAATGTACTAAAGCTATGGTTACATTATCATGTCCATTTTTGGTGTTAGCAATTTCGATTAACCTATTAGCGACTTTGACAACATCTGTCTCGCCAGTGAGAATCGGCAAGATTTCCGTTTCCCAATATTCATCAACTCGGTCAAAGTCACTTAAACCATCAGAACACAGCAGGAAAATCGAATCTTCGTCCAGGATAAACCGCTGTGCCGTAGGATGCAATGAGATACTGGGACTCATTCCTAAAGCCTGCACCAGAGAACCAGAGGAACTTTGTTGCACAGCTTCACGGTAAATAGCATAGCCTAGCCGGACTTCACGCGAGGCGACATCATCATCAAGGGTAACTTGATAGCAGCCGTGGCGTGTAATCCAGTAGGCGCGGCTATCACCAACGTGGGTAATATACATTTCATGGGCAATAGGCAACGCCATCACCAGAGTTGTACCCATGCGCTGACGCCCTTGGCGATTTTCGCTGTCGTTGCGCTGACTAATTTTATCATTGGCGACTGCTGCTGCCTGTTCTAAGTCTGTCAGCAGATTTGCCGCTACTATGTGGTCGGGAGGAAGTTTGGTGAGATGCTGTACTTGCTGCTGAATCGTTTCAATTGCTAAATGTGATGCGACATTACCACCTTCGTGTCCGCCGATACCATCACAGACAATAGCTAAAGCTGTAGAGTGAGGTGGTTTGCTTAAAAGAGTTCCTTCGGGAGGATAACACGCATCTTCGTTGCGTTGGCGGCTGGGACCTGTTTCGGTTTTGGTGATAATGTTAATCGTAGGTGTTTGTGTTTTGCCTACGTCTGCCAGTCCTTTATCTAAAACTTCTATTAAATGTTCAGAGGAGTTTATTTCTCCTGAAATCAAAGAACGACAAATTTGATTTATTAATTCGGCGATCGCACTTTTTGCCTCGAGGCATAACTGCTGCCAAAATTCACCCAATTCAGGTAACTCTGGTGTTGTTGAATCTACGCGCAATTCCAACAAACGCACTAGAGATCCTTCTACCCGTAATAAATTAGGATCGAGTAAGCTAGAGGCGACACCCTCACTCGCTAGAGGTTGCCAAAGTTGAGCGATTTGCCACAGCCAATTGAGTTGCTTCATCGATGTGGCATGACTCCAAGCAGTAATTAAATCGTTGTAGAGTTGTACTTGGTTGGTGCTGTTATTGGTGAAGAGTGGCGGTTTTTCTAAAAGTAATATTTCTCGCGCTTGCTGGTTATTAGCTAGCTGTAGCACTCCATATACCTGGGGAACGTGTAAGCGGTAGGGAATTAGTCGCAGATAAGGTCTGATTGACTGTAAATTTTCTAACCCTGGAGTTTCATGTGCAAAAGCGGGTTTAGTATCTAAAAGAACTGATTGACTGATGACTAAATAGCGATCGGCTAATATTTCTCCGGCATTACCCACACTTTCCCCATCTCCCACCACCCAGAGGTAACGCTTCGGTAAGGGTGTACGGCATTTCTGACAAAACTTGTGAGTTAAGGGGTTGGGCGTCTGACAAAGTTCATTTGGGCAATACAGCCTTGCCGCGTCATTTTCCATAATTTTCGCACCGATCAGCGATTAGCAATTTCCAAAAACAGCACTGACAGCGGCACTTTAGACCGCTGATGTTTTAACTTGACTTATAGTGGATGAATGAATCAGAGGAATGCCAGCGCGGCAGCCAGCAGGTGCTAATACTAATTTATCAACTTTATCAACTTTCCCAATTAACATGCTCCTAAGTAAACCCTACAGCCCGATCATAGCTTCTCTGCTCTGTTACTCTTTGTCACCAAAGCATCGATTAAGGACAGACCTGTTACCAAATCATAACCCCACCAGAACATGCAGTTTGCTTAATTATGAATTATCTCATCAGCAAAAGGCAGATAATGCTGGTATTTTTATAGTTTATAAGTAGGTTGACATAAATTAACCTTAATTAAGCCTAAAGATAACGAATTGTTAGCCACTAATTGCTACTGGCTTCATATTCATGGCAATAAGTCCGGATGCGACACTCAAAAATTGGGTTTATTACCACTTACACTACTTGCGCCTAGCAGATTGGCACATTGACTTCAATCAAACTGTAATCAAAATTAATAACATTCTCTTGAAGATAAAAATATTCTGCTCCAGCTAGAAAATAAGAAAATAGATTGTCCAATACGAATATTGTCTGTGAAAATTATGTGTAAATATTGTAAAATAGTTTATCAGTATTGCCAAGTCAATTTTCTCAAAATAAAAATATAGATAATTTATCTATATTTTCAAAGACTTAATATCTGTATTTTTTCCCCAAATTTGATAATGAAACTTAACATTATTGACTTTTAAGTAAATTTAAGGGTTTATCTAGCCTAATTTTTATGAATTCAGTATTATCGGCTTGCCCTGGATAACGACCAATGGTATCAGCATAATTGTTATCGTTGATCGCCAGCAATGTTCTGGCATCTATTGGCAAAACGTTTTCGATTGTCACAAAAGGAAATGCAAATATATTATTTGGGGTAAGGTTCCCAGCAATACCTTTTTTGTCGGATATTTTCAGCAAATCTACTAGTAATTCTTTTTGAACAAAACCCTGTTTATCTAGATTGGTGATATTAATTTTATAAAGGCGTTTGAATTGAGCAGGTGTTTGAAAAGCTGGATTATTAGGATCGCCTTGCTTATTATCGCGTTCGATGACAATAAATTCGCTGTCGTTAATCGCAGTTAAATCACCTATTGCGTAATTGGGGTTTTCTAACTTATAGGAAAAAACTTTACCTGTGTACTGTTTGGTTGCTAAATCAAATTCATTAATTAACAAGCGCGATCGCGATCGCGCTTGATCATCCTTTAATGCCCCTTCCAGCATCGCGTAAAGCTTTGTACCGCTCCCGTTAAGCGCCAAGCCTTCAAACCCCTTAGAACCACCAAGATTAGCAGCAGCAATTCGGGCAGTATCATCAGGCAAATTGGCGAATTCTGGATTATCTGGAGATTTAACAAAATTTAACTTATCAGTTGCCAGAAAGTTCGGCAAAGGAATCGGGGAATCCAGCAATTCACCATTTTGTCCTACGTGTAGCAAAAACGGACCAAACTCATCTCCTATCCAGTAACTGCCATCACTGACTCGGCGGAAGGATTCCGTATCAAAATCTCCTCCTGTCAGCAAGCGATTTTTAGCTATTTCGCGACTGACGGGAATGCTACTACCTCGATAAACTTTCTGTGAAGCGATTATGGGGAAGTTAGCTAAATTTCTTTTATCATTTAGTTCTAGAAAACTTTCAAGGGAGAAGCTTTTAAGTCTTTCACCAGTTTGGAAATTAACTGGGAAAACTTGACCCGTGGTAAAATCCGGTTCTAGTGCGTAAATACGCAGCACGTTGTCAGGTGAATTCGCAATTGATCCGAAACCGTTATCGGAAATTACTAGATAAGTGCCGACTTTTGGTCCTGGTATGACAGCAGAAAATCCCTGCACGGGTTGTGCATTGATAAAAGGAACGGTGCGATTTGTCTTCTTGAATTGACCTGTGGTTGAACCAGGAGCAAAAGTATCTGCGGGTAAAACTGCACGTCCTACCAGTTCGGCGGCTAGTGTCTGAAAGTTGAGCAACACTGGGAAAATAAGAGCAGGCATAAAGATAAGCCTGCTTGCCAAAAATTTAGTCATTAGATAAAAGGGGGCAACGGGCACGCTCGCATTGGGAATAGGGCATTGGTAATAGGTAATTGGTAATTGGTAATTGGTAATTATTTTTATTCACCTTCTCTCCATTCCCCATTCCCCCAACGGGAGAGCCAGAGCCGGCACTCTTGGAAACCCTCCCTTTCTCGCTGGACTCACCATTCCCCATTCAGGAGGGGGAAAGGGAAAAGGGAAAGGGGGAAAGGAAAAGAAAAATATCCCAGGAGTGATTTAAATAACTCTCTATTTCCATACCTTTACCCTTTCCCCTTTGCCCTTTTCCCCTCTTAAAAAAGCCCATTCCCCCTTCCCCTCGTTATTTTTGGGCGACTTGGGGAAGACCCATGCTGTAGTTAGTGACGCGGGCAGTGAGATTGTAGCTGATTTCGCCTTTTTGCAGAAGCGATCGCATGTAATGCTCCAAATCTGACCCTATGCGGCGCAAGTTGTAGTCTGTCAGGTCTGCGCCACTAGATTCTTCGACCAATTCATCAAACTTGTGATAAATCTTTTGCAGCGCGTCTTCGTTCCAGTTAAATTCGTTGTCTGGGTCTACATCTAACGTCAAGACCTGATCGCTAGGAACCAGTTCGCCATGAGAGTCAATTTCTCCGGCAAAAATGCGGATATGCCGGGTTGTTGACTTGAGCAGCATCGGGTTGTCCATAAAACGGTGTAAGATTTTGGTTGATTACACTGAAATTATTGTAAACGCTCTTCCTTGTCTTGAATGCCTTCTCGGATTCGGAATCTGAAGCGCACCCTTGGGAAAAACCTGTCCAAAATTGGGCAGGCTTCTCCTTCAAAGACGCTTCGCGCTCCCCCAAATGGCGCACAATAATCCACAATTAGCACCCAAAATCTTGGGTATTGGAGCGCCAAATGGTTAGAG
>NZ_JBPAOH010000057.1:0-41108 GCF_050875635.1 Tolypothrix sp. VBCCA 56010 | reverse complement strand
GAAAGGTCTGTGGGAAGCCCGTTCTTTAAACCAACAACACTGTACTGCTTCTTGCCTGTGGGTTTTGGTGAAAATTGGCGATCTGCGCTTCGCAGCAGCGCTTCGCTATCGCGTAGGGTGTTCCTTGGACAAGGTACTGATTGGGAACGAGATATCTCTTTTGAATGAGTGACTTCTAACTTCAGACTTGTTATTTCAACCACCAGCCACAGCGGGAACGATACTTACTTCATCCCCATCTTTGAGGGGTGTATCTGTCCCTTCTAAAAAGCGGATGTCTTCGCTATTAACATATAAATTCAAAAAGCGCCGTGGTTGTCCAGCTTCATCGCACAACCGCGACTTGATACCAGGACAGCTTTGCTCTAATGAGTCGAACAGTTGAGCAATGTTGCTGCCGCTACATTCTAGAGTAGCTTGGTTGTTGGTGAATTTCTGAAGAGGAGTAGGAACTAAAACTGTTACTGCCATAGGAATAGAAAGTTAGGAATGATGAGTTAGGAGTGATGAGTTAGGAGTGATGAGTTAGGAGTGATAAGTTAAAGTTAGAAATCAAACTCATAACTTCTAACTCCTAACTATTAACTAAACGAGGACTTGTTGCCATTCTAGGCGGTCGAGTGTACGCGATCGCTCTAGTGCGCGTTCAAAACTATCGAGTTTGGCGTCAATTGTCAAGGGTTCGCCTACGTAGCCTTGAACTGCTTCTTGGGTTTTCAAACCATTGCCGGTAATGTATACCACGGTAGTTTCATCTGGATCTATCTTGCCAGCTTCTACCAATTTTTTCAGTACGGCAACGGTTGTACCTCCAGCGGTTTCGGTGAAGATGCCTTCGGTTTCCGCCAAGAGCTTCATGCCTTCAATGATTTCTGCATCATTGACTGACTCAATGTTACCATTTGTTTTCTTCGCTATCTCCACAGCGTAAATGCCATCTGCTGGGTTGCCGATCGCTATCGATTTCGCTATTGTATTCGGTTTCACTGGCTTGATAAAGTCGCGTCCTTCACGAAATGCTTCCGCAATTGGCGAACAACCTTCGGCTTGTGCCCCACTAAAACGCACGTTTTTACCTTCGACTAAACCGACTTCAACAAATTCGTTAAAACCTTTGTAAATTTTTGTGAACAACGAACCAGAAGCGAGGGGAGCAACGATATGGTCGGGTAATTCCCATCCGAGTTGTTCGGCAACTTCAAAGGCTAAAGTTTTGGAACCTTCTGAGTAATAGGGACGCAAATTAATATTGACAAAACCCCAGCCTTGTGTATTGGCTACTTCACAACAAAGGCGATTAACTTGATCGTAATTGCCTTTCACAGCCATGAGGGTAGGACTGTAAATCAAGCTACCGAGGATTTTACCAGCTTCTAAATCGGCGGGGATGAATACGCAACAATCTAAACCGGCGTGAGCGGCGATCGCTGCGGTAGAATTTGCTAAGTTGCCGGTGCTAGCACAAGAAACTGTTGTGAAACCCAATTCACGCGCACGAGAAAGAGCAACTGACACCACCCGATCTTTGAAGCTGAGGGTGGGCATGTTGACGGCATCATTCTTTATATATAGTTTATTTAAACCCAAGCGACGCGCCAAGCGGTGGGAACGCACCAAGGGAGTCATACCAGTTCCCACATCTATAACATTATCTGTAGCGACGGGTAGAAACTGACGGTAGCGCCAAATCGAATTTGGTCCTGCTTGAATTTTTTCACGGCTGACCGAAAGACGCAGGTTGCTGTAATTATATTTGACTTCTAATGGACCAAAGCACAACTCACAAACATGGCTGGCTTTAAGTTCATATTCTGCACCACATTCCTTACACTTGAGGGCTTCTAAGATGGGTGTGGTCGTTTGGTTTGAGTGTGCGATCGCTTGAGTCATAAAACAACTTCCCTGTGTCTGGGTCAACTTTGGTTGATGCTACCACGAGCCAAAATACGAGTCAAACATACCCGACAAATTTTGTCGGGATTGATTTGCCGATAAAAGTGGGGGTTCAGTACTTGAAGTGATAATACTCAGGCGATCGCTTCCGAAAATAAAGTAATGAAATAGTTACATTGAAATCCGTAAGTGAGGAGAGTGAAAATTTCTCTTTTTCTCTCTTGATTTACTTTGAAATCAGGTGATAGAGAGTCATCTAACTTTAGACTTCACGGAAAATACGGTATTTTTATATACTTATTAATTTTTTGAATATAAATATATTTCCTTATTTACACAGTAGATTTTGCCTGATGTAAAAAGTTAGAGTTTTTTTGTCAATTCATCCTGAGGAGGATAAATTGAAGAGAAAATATTTGTTTTAAATTTTTCAGACCAATACTTTAACGGGTTGAATCGTCAATCTGAATGCCCAAAACTTGAAGTTTTGGGCTAATTTAACTTAGCAATTATTGGATAAATTGTTTAGTTAAATTATGCTTGAAAAAACATTATTAATTGATGCCATAAATTAACAGGTTCTATGAAATGTTCCAGCCAATTGAATAATAAAAAATCAAAAATATATCGTTATTTAGGAATAACGTTATTATTAGTCAACGGAATTTTTCAATTAGTCGCACCTGCATTAGCTGAAGGTACAGCGGCTGGTCAAGAAATTAGCAACACCGCGACAGCAACTTACGAAGATGATAGCGGGACAAAAATAAACGCTACTTCTAATACAGTTACTGTCAAAATTGCAGAAGTTGCTGGTATTACCATTACAAAGCAGAATTATGAAGATGATAACGGCAATGCAGTAGAACCGGGTGATAAACTTAAATTCAAATTTGAGATAAAAAACGTTGGTAACGATCCTACTAAGTTCCACATTCCCGATCCAAGCAACGTGGGTATCACTAACGGTACTGTTGATTCACTTGAATACAGTTTAAATGGTACTAATTGGACACCAATTAACAACTTAGATACACCTTCAGTTGATGCTGGGAAATCTATTTTTGTCCGCGTTAATGTGACCGTCAATAATGATGCTCAAGCTGATGATAAAGTTACCGTTACTCTTGGTAACACGGCTGTTGACCCTAATAATGCTGAACTGCTATTACAGAACCAACAACGGTATACAGTAGAAGCTGGTGACGTTTACACTTCAGATAATACAACCACACTTCCGCCGGGTGAAATTGCTGGCGAACCGGCGAATGGTGTCCGTGAAGCTGGTGCTTTCCAAACTGCAACGGTAAAGGCAAAAAAATATGCTTTAGCGACGATTTTTAAGACGAAAACTGGCTATGAGAATGCTGGTACAGCCAAAATTAATGATGATTCTTTTACTTATGACCTGACTTTGAAAGTAGAGGGAACAGACCCCACAAAAAATAATATTATTCCGGGGACATTAGTAGGTACAAAAATTAATTTAAATGGAACTCCCGATACCATTCGCATCTTAGTTTCTGATGCTATTCCTAAAGACACAGAACTTGCATCTGTACCCACACCACCAACTGGTTGGATAGCAGTTTATACAGAAGATGCGGTGACAACTAACGCTAATCTTGCACAATGGAAAACATTCACAGGAGCGACTGATTTAAGTAAAGTCAAAAGGATTGGTTTCGTCAACGATCCAGCGGTGTTAACTTTTATTGAACCGAACGCACCGGAAATCAAATTTCCGATCAAGATAAAAGTTAAATCTGATGTCAGCAAAGCATCAGTGACAGTAGAGAACATTGCTCAAATATTTGGTCAAACCAAAGATGGCACTACCTTAGTTTACGATGAATCTGGTGATGACAGACCCAGCAACTACGGCGATGATGGCAGTTTACCGCCCGGTGCAACAGATACCAATAACGATAAGATTCCTGATAACAATCCTACTGTAGACAGCGGTTATATTGACAATCCTGGAAGCTTACCCGAAAGTGACACTGATAAAGGTAATAACAACAGCGGTAAAGGTCCAGGTGGTGAACCGAATCGGTTCGTAACTTCTAATGAGGCAACAGTAAAGAATGGACCCAAAGATGCCCCAGAAGCCGTTGGTCCTAATGACGATAACGATGACTTTACCAACAAGTCTACGAAAGTACCAGCAGATAAGTCTGCACCCGGAAGTAAATTTGACCCGGATTTTGTCACTTTCGAGAACACGGTAAAGAATACCAGTACTCTCACAAACGACATCTCGCTGCTTCCTACCTTATCCGCAGGTTTGCCCAAAGATACAATAGTTACTATTTCTTATGGTAACGTTGATAAGGTTTATACCTGGGATGGCAATAATTTTACGATAGGTGGTAAGGTTATTACTTCCAAATCTGATTACATCACTATTCCTGATGTGGCAGCGGGTGCAAGTGTTACCTACTCGGTGAAAGTTGATTTACCACAGGATACTGCGTTATCCACAGATACAGGCACAGGTTTCCCAGTTGCGATCGCTGCTTTTGTTGATGATGCAACTCCTGGTTTAGGCACCACAGAACCAAGAAATATCACTATTGACCGAGTTTACACGGGTTTCTTGAAAATGGTGAAACTGTCGCGAGTCTTACAAGCAGATGGTCCACCTGTTGGTGCAAATCAGGGTGACTTTGAGTCAACACCAGCTGTCAATAATATAGATCCGAATCCTAGCGTTGGTGATGTCGTCAGAACACCGGCTCCAGGAAACATTATCGAGTACCAGATTAGGTACAAAAATATTTCTCAAAATCAAGGTGAGGGAGATGGCAATGTTCTTTTAAATGCCAAAAATGTGGAAATTACTGAAGACGGTATAGCGGGTACGAATAACTGGGCAAAGGATAACGATGGCGACAAAAATCTAGACACCACTCACGTTTCCGGTCAAGCTATCGATACTAAAGGCAGTATTGAATATTATACAGCACCTTCAACAACCGCAGGTTTAGAAACTGAAGGTGTTACTAAGTATGTAGACAAGGTAACAGACCAAGTTAAACCGGGTGCTGAAGGAACGTTTACCTTCCAACGCAAGGTGTACAAACCAAAAGAGGCAAATTCTTCGTCTGAGACATAAGTCCCGATTACTCTCGTTTACTCTCGTTCCCAGTCTCAGACTGGGAACGAGAGTAAACCACAAAATGAAGAGGTTAATAAAATGAAGCGTGTTTCTATTGCAAGTATCAGCGCGATCGCTCTTTTAACAATACCATTAATCGGTGCAATTCCAGGTATCCCAAGTATGTGGGATATGGGCGAAGCCATCGCTCAAAATACCAAAAATCAAGGGCAATTACAATTGCGTCTGGAAGCAGAAAAGAAAATTCTCAAGGGGCAAAAAGTAACTTGGCAAGCATTGCAAGGGCAAGCTGTAGTGCAACCAGGAGATGTGCTGCGTTATACCGTAGCTGGAGAAAATAAAAGCGATCGCCCAGTTAAAAATCTCACTCTCAATCAGCCGATTCCCAAAGGAATGCAGTATGTGCTGAAATCTGCTACCGCTAGCAGTAACGCCAAAATTACCTACAGCATTGATTCTGCACGCACCTTTGTGGAAAATCCCACCATACAAGTCAAACTTCCCAACGGCAAAGTAGAAACAAAAGAAGCACCAGCAACAGCTTACACCCATATTCGGATGAATTTTAACTCTTCTGTGCCTGCCAGAGCGATCGTTAAGGGGACTTATGAAGTGCAGGTGCGATAGGGGAAGGGGGAGAGGGGGACAGGGGGACAGGGGGGGACAAGGGGACAAGGGGGACAAGGGGGAAATTTCTATATCTCCCTCATCTCCCTCATCTCCCTCATCTCCCTTATCTCCCTCCCCCCCTCTCCCCATCCCCCACTATTAATTTTCAGGGTATCTGATAGGAGAAAGATTAAGTGATTCGTTTGCGAAAAAAACGGCAGACGGCATCTAGTAATAATTGGTTGCGAAGGTTAACAGCAACCATTTTGCTGGGAAGCGTCTTACAAAGTTCTCTACCAACAAAAGCGCAACAAGTTAATAACCAAGCTGCGCTTATACCTCTTACAAATCAAGCTACATATACTTATACAGATTCAGATAATAATACATTTCAAGGAACTACTAGTCAGTTGAGTGCTAGTTCGAGATTAATTGACCCTTTAGGCAGAATTTTAGGTTGTGGTGGACAGATTCTCCCGGATTATACAGGTTTTTCTGTTGGTTTGTATGAGCCTAATTCTAACGATCCAACGCAAATAGAATTAGGAAGACTGCTTTCACTGACAACAACAGAGTTACCTGAAATTCCTAAGAATAATATTCCTGGCGGATTAAAACCAAATATTAATAATAAAAATCCTTACGTTTTAGATAATCAGGAACCGCGAGGTACTTATAACTTTTTATTAGATTCAAATAAAGGTCAAGCTTTGCCTGGAAGAACCTACATTTTAGTAGTTAATCCGCCGGCGAATTCTATTTATAGTCAGCGGCGAATTAAAATTAAAATTCTTGATAACTCCAATGATATTATCCGATATTCTGCTACTTCTTTGGATGGTCAGCCAATTAGCACTATAGGGGATACTAGCTTTACAGATACGGTTGCTTTCATCCCTAATGCAGAAACAGTAGGACTGAATTTATTTGCCTTTCAATTCCAAACTGGTTTGTGTCAACCAAATCAGGTGCAGATTATTAAAACAGGCGATCGCGCTACTGCTGAACCTGGAGATACAGTAATTTATCGGCTTTCGGTAAAAAATGTATCTGATATTAATTTGAAAAATACGATAGTTACTGACAACTTACCTTTAGGATTCAACTTCCTAGATAAATCTGTGCGCGGAGAACTTGACGGGCAAGCAGTAGCCATTACTACCTCACGTAATGGCTCAACGGTGACATTACGCACAGACACAGTTATCCCAACAGGAAAAGTGCTGAATATTGCTTATGCTGTCCAACTTACCACAGATGCGGTGCGGGGTTCAGGAAAAAATAGTGCGATCGCCAATATGCAACGCGCTGACAACAATTTTGCTGTTAAAGATGGTCCGGCAACTCATCAGTTGAAAATTCGACCGGGAATTGTCTCGGATTGCGGTACTATCATCGGTCGCGTTTTTGTCGATAAGAACTTTGACGGCGAACAGCAACCTGGTGAACCGGGAATTCCCAACGCAGTGATTTTTATGGAAGATGGCAACCGTATAACTACTGACCCTAACGGTCTGTTCTCCGTCGCCAACGTGTTACCGGGAAACCATACAGGTGTATTGGATCTTAGCAGCCTTCCCGGTTACAGCTTGGCTCCTAACTTAAAATTCCGCGAACGTAATAGCCAATCTCGCTTAGTGCGATTAGAACCAGGTGGTTTGGTACGTCTAAACTTCGCAGTCACCCCATCCTTTCGGGAGGAAGCTAAAAAATGAAACGCAGACTGCAACATATTGGATATGAAAAGCTCACGCAGAGGAGCCACTGCGTTGCGGGGGTTCCCCCCGTTGTAGCAAGTGGCGTCCGCAGAGACGCAAAGGGAGAAAGAGCATTTTATATGTCTATTCCGCAATGCGATTATTTCCATTTCCTCATCGGCGCTACAGTAGCCGTCGTCAGCACAGTTTTACATCCAACCATCGCAACAGCACAAACCGAAACTCTCCCTATCTCTCCCTCCATCTCCCCTTCTCCCACTCCCCCTATCTCCCCTTCTCCCACTCCCCCTATCTCCCCTTCTCCCCCTCCTCCCTCTGCGGTTCAAATCCTCTCCCCTACCCCTGACACCATAGCCGACGATCCCGCAACTACAGTAATTTTACAATTTCCTGCTCTTAGCCAGGTAGAACTACAAGTAAACGGACAACTTGTAGACAAATCCTTAATTGGACGCACAGAAACCGATTCTAAAACCAACTTAACAACGCAGATATGGTACGGTGTTTCTTTAAAAGAAGGCGAAAATACTATATCTGCACAAATAGCCGGAAGTACACCAGTAATAACGCGGGTGGTAGTCCGGGGAGCGCCCAAGCGGTTGACTGTAGAAACTGTGGAAGCGCGTATCCCCGCTGATGCACGTTCCATAACGAAAGTCAAGGGGCAATTAGTTGATGAAAATGGCAATCGCTCGAACCGTGATGCTGTTATCACTTTGATACCTTCTGCTGGGGAGTTTGTCGGTGCAGATTTGAAACCTGACCAACCCGGATTTCAGGTACAAGCGAAAAAAGGAGAATTCACTGCGAATCTGCGTTCTGATTTGAAGGCGCAAACTGTGCGAATTCGAGCCACGGCGAATGATTTGGAAGCTTTTACCCAAGTGCAATTTCAAACAGCGCTGCGTCCCAGTCTTGTCAGCGGAGTGGTGGATGTGCGTTTAGGTGCAAGAGGTACAGATTATTACGGTAAATTGCGTGATTTCCTTCCCCCGGACAACGATAAAAGAACGCAATTAGATTTTCACTCAGCGGTATTTGCTACAGGTGCGGTTGGAGATTGGTTGTTTACAGGTGCTTTCAATAGCGATCGCCCTCTGAACGAAGACTGCAATTGTGATAATCGTCTGTTTAGAACTTACCAATTCAGCGAGCAAAATTATCCGGTTTACGGTGATAGTTCTACAGTTGATGCGATCGCTCCTTCGATTGATAGCTTATATTTGCGCTTTGAGCGCTCTACTGGCAAGGCTAGCCCTGATTATGCCATGTGGGGTGACTACAACACCGAGGAGTTTGCACAGCGATCGCAGCAATTTACAGCGATTACTCGTCAACTCCACGGCTTTAAGGCAAACTACAATTTAGGAAACCTGCAATTTACGGGTTTCTACGGAAATAACTTAGAAGGTTTTCAACGAGATACCATTCCTCCTGATGGTACAAGCGGTTATTACTTCCTTTCTCGTCGCATCCTCATCCCTGGTAGCGAAAATGTCTTTATCGAGTTAGAAGAATTAAATCGTCCCGGTACTGTACTTCAACGCAAACAACTGAATCGGGGACCAGACTACGAAATTGACTACGATCGCGGTACTTTATTATTTCGTCAACCTGTCCTGCGGACTGATGTTGATGACCAAGGACAAGTGTTGGTAAGACGAATTGTTGCTACTTACCAATACGACAGCAAAGACTCAAACAGCAATATTTATGCAGGTCGTCTGCAATATAATTTTTCTCGCACCCTCAATTCTGAAAGTTGGTTAGCAGCAACTTACTTACAAGAAAATCACGGATTGCGTGATTTTCAACTTTATGGTGCGGATGCGATGATTTCTTTGGGTTCTCAAGCTAAGTTCATCGCTGAATATGCTCATTCTCAAAATGAGTCAGATGTGATGGGAATGGTTAGCGGTGACGCTTACCGTTTAGAAGCTGAAGCAAACATTACTAACGCTTTGCAAGGTCGTGCTTATTATCGCTTTGCCGATGCTGGTTTTGCGAATAACGCTACCATCAGCTTTGTACCCGGTCAAACTCGCTATGGAGCGCAGCTTACAAGTAAACTTACTTCTACTACAAATTTGCGGGTGCAATATGACCACGAAGACAACTTCGGAATTGCACCTCAACCGCTAAATACCTTTGAGGAATTGTTTACACCCCGTTCTCAAGCGATTCCTGGTAGTAAAGTTGATAATTCTCTCTCGACGATTTCTGCCGGAATTCAACAACGCTTGGGTAAAGCGACTTTAGGTGTAGATTGGATTCATCGTGATAGACAAGACCGCATTAGTGGAAGTGGATTGGATAGTAATTCTGACCAGTTGCGTTCGCGTCTTTCATATCCTCTTGCGAAAAATCTCACCTTGCAGGCACAAAATGAACTGACGCTGAGTTCTGATACCGATAGCGTTTATCCAGATCGTACCATCTTAGGGATAAATTGGGCAGCAATTCCCGGTATTAATATCAGTTTAGCGCAACAGTTTTACACACGCGGTCAATTTGATGGTAACTCGATTACCAGCTTGAGTATTAATGGCGAACACAAACTTGGTAGAGATACGACAATTACCGGTCGATATTCAATTTTAGGTGGTGCGAATGAACTGACAACTCAAGGAGCGATCGGACTAAATAACCGTTGGACTATTGCTTCTGGATTGCATCTAAATCTAGCTTACGAACATGTATTTGGCAGCTTTTTTGGACGAACTGGGGCAGGTTTGCAATTTGCTCAACCTTTCACCGCAGGTCAATCAGCTTCTTCGATTGGCTTTAACGGAGGTGATAGTTACAGCGTCGGTTTGGAATATACTGATAATCCGCAGTTTCAGGCAAGCGCTCGTTACGAACATCGTACATCCTCAAGTGGTTCCAATACCGTAATTTCCGCAGGTGCTGCGGGTAAAATTTCCCCCGCGCTCACAGCTTTGCTACGCTATCAACAAGCGAATTCTTCTAATCAAAAACTGACAGGATTGGGAGATACAGTGAATCTGCGGATGGGTTTAGCTTACCGCGACCCGAACAACGATAAATTTAACGCCTTATTGCGTTATGAATATCGCGAAAATCCGGCGGTAATTCCTGACACCATCCTTTTGGGTAGCGGTACGGCTTCGCAAGACCATACCTTTGCTATGGAAGGTATCTACGCACCGAATTGGCAATGGGAATTTTATGGTAAATATGCGTTGCGTAATAGTACTTCTTATTTAGCTAACGATTTGGTAGGAACTAGCACAGTAAATCTAGCACAGTTACGGGCTACCTATCGTTTGGGATACAGCATGGATTTGGTGGGTGAAGCTCGCTGGATTGGTCAATCTAGCTACACAGAAACAGGTTTTCTTTTAGAAACAGGTTATTATCTCACACCTAATTTGCGGCTTTCTGCGGGATACGTTTTTGGTAATATCGATGACCGAGATTTTTCCGGGACGCGATCTGCCGGGGGACCTTATTTAGGTTTGACGCTGAAGCTGAACGAATTATTTGACGGTTTTGGGTTGCAAAAAGTGGTGCCACCTCAGCAACAGGAGTCGGTGGTGAAACAACTGCGTAATTCAAAGTTAAAGAATAAAACAGAGAATTAATCGCTTTAGAAGAAAGATTTTCTTTGATTTCGGGAAACCTAAACAAAGTATGGGGAACTTAAAAGCGATCGCCTTTTTATTATGTTGTAACTAATAAAACAAAGATGAATAAACCTGCTAAATTAAATATCCTAGGACTTACGCAAAATACCTCTCAAACTCTTATTCCTTCGTGTCCTTCTCCTGTCGGAGACGCTGCGCGAACGTATCTTCGTGGTTCGTTATTCCGTGAAGGAGTGCGTAAGTCCTATATCCGTAAAAATGTGCCCTGGCAACTGATAGCAACATCCGCGATCGCGATGTCTCTATTGCAAGCATTACTGACAACTCCTGCAAAAGCGCAAACTGTTTCTATTAGTAAAAATGCTAACGTCAACACTGTACCGTCTGGGCAAACTTTCGATTACTCACTCAAATACAGTTGTATCAGCGCTGGTCCTAGTTGCCAAAACGCTGTAATTACCGACGTGCTGCCATCAGAAGTGCAGTATGTAAGTACTATATTAGGTATAAACCCGGCAACAGTTACTTACAATTCAAAGACTCGTAAACTTACCATCACCTTTACACAGCCAATTGCAGCAGGTGATACGAGTGAAATCACTGTGAAAGTGAAATTCCCCGCTGGTACTACTCCTAACGATACCATTGCTAAAAATAACGCCAACATCAGTATTAGCAATGGCTCATCAGCAACAAGTAGCACCGTATCTGTGATTGCAACCGCAGAAAACAAGTTTACCGTAGAAAAACCCCCACTTAGTTACACGCCAGCGGTGAATCAAAATGTAACTTACACGGTAAGATTTAAAAATCCTGCTGGCAGTGACATTGGCGGACTTAACCTCAACAATGCCCAATTGGTAGACAAGCTACCAGCTGGGGCGGTATTCGTTTCTGCTAGCGATAATGGTGTGTACGATGCTGCAAGCAATACTGTTACTTGGGCAATGGGCGATTTAAAAGTAGAAAATGGCAACAAAGAATATAATCGCACCGTAACCGTTAGATATCCCTCCTCTAACTTTACCACTGCTAGCACTATAAAGAATATTGTTGAAGGTTACGGTCAGTCGGTGGGGGAAAACTCATCTAAGTTTATAGACACGGATAATATTAGTCATGGCTTTACAAATGCCTCACCCAATAGCAGTATAGATAAGGGGAAGAGTGGTAGTGGTAGTAATTATGCGATCGGACAAACTGTAAATTATACTTTGTCGGCGAAAAACACAGGCAACGTTCCCTTAGATAACTTCGTTATTACAGACAACATTCCATCACAAGTCACAGTATCAAGTATCACTACAGGAATTTATAACAATCCGCCTTCTAATCTAATTATTCGTTATAAAACTAATCTCAAGAGTAACTTTACTAATTGGTCTGAAAGTCCCTTTAATCCTACTATCAACCAAACCTTAAATGTAAGTGATTTGGGGTTGGCAGCAAATGAATATATTACGGTAATTCAGTATGATTACGGTAGCGTTGCCGTCGGTTTTAGCCCCTCAACCACGCCCAAAATTAACGCAACCATTATCAGCCCAGACCACGACGGGAAAGATGTTACTATCAGTCAAAGCTTCAAAAACTGTGCAGACCTGAGCCGAACTTATGCTAATACAACCACATCAAAATCTTCTTGTACAACAGTAACAATTATTGACCCCCGCGCCATCATTGACCCAGGAAAAAGCATTGATGCCAGTGCCAAAACAGGCACACCAGCACCTTATCTACCTAATGGCAATGTCCGTTTTAGCCTAGAGGTACGCAATACTTCTAGCAGCGGTGGTGCATTAACTGACCCAATTATTGCTGATTTGCTACCACCTGAGTTTGATTATGTTCCTGGAAGTTGGTCATTTGATAAGAAGGAAAATGCTAACGCTCCGACACCAGAATTTGAAGAAATCCCCAACTACAAAAATACTGGTCGTACTTTGTTGCGTTGGAAATTTACTGGAGCTTCTTCTTTCAGCTTTCCTGGCGATGGTAATAAATTATCATCATACATCTACTTCAAAGCGAAAGTCAAACCAGGCACAGCGCCTACGAACTATACCAACACGGTAGCGATAACATCCAACAGTTCATCGTTTGTATGTTCTGATAACAAAAGTCCTGGTACAAGCTTAGATACACTGGATTTAGATAACGATGGTAGCACCAACGATAGTTTGTGTACAGCTAATACTTCGGTAACTGTCAGTTCCCAAGCGGCTTTGACTTCACAAAAATTAGTTAGGGGTGAGTTAGATAATGATTATGTGGGGTATCCAACTAGAGGAAACTCTGTAGCAGGGGGACGAACTGATTACAAACTGACCATCACAAATCCTGGAAATGTGCCAATCAAAAATATCACCGTTGTGGATATTTTACCTTTCATCGGTGATACTCAAGTCGCTAATCCCTCAATTTATCGTAATTCCGAATGGCGTCCGAATCTCGTCAATGCAGTTACAGTCAGCGATTCTCGCATTAAAGTATATTATAGTACTGCAACTAATCCCTGCCGTCCGGAAGTGGTGTCTTCTGGTCCTGCGGGTTGTGTTGATGACTGGTCACTGACTCCCCCCGGTGACATCACAAAAGTGCAAGCGCTAAAGTTTGATTTGGGTACCATCATCCTCAAACCACAGGAAAGTTTATCCCTCACCTGGCTGATGCGAGTTCCAACCGATGCCAAAATAAATACGGATGCTTGGAACTCTTTCGCTTATGTGGGAACCCGTACCGATAACGATCAACCCCTCGTACCTGCGGAACCGGGTGCAGTGGGTGTTGACATAAAACCAGCAAAAGCAAAGTTATTACTGGTGAAACGCATTACCCGCATCAACAACCAAGACGTAACTGATGTTATGGATGGTCGCAGCGACGTTTCTATTAACGATCCGAATTATGTACCAGAACCCTATGCAACTGATGATAACGATCCAAAATGGACTGCTGGCTACTTGCGCGGATTGATTAATGCCAGCACTGTTAAACCAGGGGATGAGTTAGAATATACGATCTATTTTCTTTCTAGTGGCAATGTTCCCATCAAAAACGTTAGTATTTGTGACTTGATACCAGCTAATAGCACTTTTGTTGAGAATGCCTTCGCAGCAGGTTCTGGTATTGCTTTAGAGATTAACTCCACGACAACTAATTTAACAAATATCAACGATAGCGATCGCGCTGAATACATCCCACCTAATACAATCGCTCCAGGTGCTTGTAACAAAGCTGACATTGCCAACAACGTCACTCCCCCAACACAACTTCAACCCACTGCTAATAAAACAGGAGTAGTACTAGTTAATGTTGTAACTGGTTCAACAACCTTGCCTGAACCGAATCAGCCTGCATACGGTTTTATTCGCTTCCGCGTCAAGGTAAAGTAATCAAGAGTGAGGAGCGAAGAGTTAAGAGTTAAAAATTCAAAACTCCTAACTCCTAACTCATAACTTCTAACTTCTAACTCCTAACTTTTTGCTATCCACCGCTAACTGGGGGAATTAACACGACTTCATCACCATCTTGCAAGATGGTATCTGGTTCGACGAATTGCAGATTCACCCCAAAGCGGGTGATTTCTCTGAATTGAGCAAGTTCGGGGTGTTCGGCAATTAGGCGATCGCATACCCCAGCTACTGTTGTACCATCAGGTAATTCCAGCATCAGTTCTGGAACTTTATAAGCTTCTTGATAAACAGCGAATAACTTGACGGTGACGGTGTTTGCATTGGACATAGAATAATAAGAAAAAAATTAACGCTGCTGTTGTGACTTGCAGCACTGATAGTCTATTTTAATACTAATAGGGATTGGTTGAAGGAGGCGATCGCGTTGCTCCCAATTCTCTGTATCGATTTTTGCAACAAATCTATTTATTACCAAATTACGGCACAACCGTAAATTTCACAGTATAGCTATAGTTACCAGCTCGCAGAGAACGACCTCTATCTATAGCAAAATCAATCGTTAAAGGAGTGGTTCCCGCAGGTAAAGCTAAGGGAGCATCACCATTTTTAGTAGAGTTACCAGAAGGGATTGTTACAGTTGCAACAGCAGATACCGGGGTGAATTCCGGTCCTGCAACTTGAATTGGTGCAGATACACTTATATTTGCCGATTGGCTACAAGTCGCATCAATTTTAGTCGGAGAACCACCAGCAGAAGCCAAGGTGGTTAATTTCTTTGGTAGAGTACCACCATCAGTTACTAACTGACCGGGAGCAGCTTGAGAAAAAGTGCATAAAGGTTCGGAAGCTGCACTTTTAAATAGAGTTAAATTAGCAGTGATAATTATAAGCGAGATAAATAGCGATCGGCGAATCATTTTGCTTTTACTTTCCTCTGGAAATATCTATTTATCAAAATTTGTTTAGTCTTTTACTACTAAGGAGACGCGGTGAGAGTTACTGTAAAGCTATATTTTCCAGCGGAAATTTTATTACTTCCGTTATCTGCTTTCATATTCACTATAATTTTCCCCTCCTGAGTATCTGCTGGTATATCACCATTCCCAGAACCGTTAGAACTAACGTTTATATTAGGCAGGTTGGTACTAGTTGCTGTTGCTGTTAGCTGTTGTGGATCTATTGTTGTACCATCTGTTTGTTTAGGCGTAGAAATAGTAAGAGTAGCAGCATTATTGCAATCTATTAACACACTTGCAGGTGTTCCACCATTTTCGCTCTGGAGAATAGTACCGCTAGAATTAAGAATCAACTCTCCTGGCACAGCGTTATAAAAAGTACAGTTACCTGTAACTGTACCACTAGCACCAGCATCTTCAGCATAAGCTTTAGTGGCGAAGGTAACAGTACTTGCAAGTATCAAAGCTGAACTCATTAGCAAGTGACGAATCATGCTTGAATATCCATGTATATTCGGATAAAATATCGACCGTTATAGGTTAACTTCAATTCACAAGCTTTGTGTTGAGTGAAATAACGGATTTTTATTAACAGGCTATCTACGTGAATCATCTATAATACGATGCCCAGAAACCCGACTTCTTTAATAAGTCGGGTTTCTAAATTTCACGCTCTTGTTTAGAACTTACGCAATTGATACATCCTAAACTTTCGTAGTAAGCGTTTCAACGCTTTTTCGGGCATTAAAGTGCCCACTACAAGCCTCAAATTTTTCTTTTAATATCGAAAATTTAAGTACAAATACGTAAGAAAATATAATTTGTAATTTTGCAATTCACAATACAGGTTAGATTATTTTTAAGTTATTAAATAAAAAGCTACTTAAATTCATCAACTAATTCAAAATCGCTCCACAAACTCTTCAGAACAAACATAGTGTAACTACTGAGGCACTGATTTATCTCTCACGTTGATAATTATTAGCTAATGGCTATTAATTTTATTTTGATTGATTTTGAATAAATTAAACTTTTATTTTTCAAAGTTTGATTATAGCCCTTATTTGGAAATATCAACAATAGACCTATTGCAAAAATCGCTAAACGCCCTCAGGCTGGAAGCCGCTGGCTCTACAAGCAAAGCAGGCACACGCAGGCTTCAGATTCAAAAAAATACTTTTGCAAAAAGTTTAATGTTAGATAGAAAATTTACGAACTAAATCAATTTAAACAATTATGACACTGCAATCAAACAACTCTTTAGTAAAATCTGTCGCCCAAGAAAAAAGAGAAATTATCTTTATTGATCCGACTGTAGAAGATTACCAAAGCTTGATAGCTGGTATCAACCCACAAACAAAAATCGTGATACTAGACCGGATGAAAGACGGGGTTTCACAAATTACTGAGAATTTGCAAGGTGGTAAATACAAGGCTGTTCATATAGTTTCCCACGGCAGCGAGGGAAGTTTGCAGTTGGGGTCAAAGCAGCTAAATTTGGGTAATTTGGATATTTATAAAAGTCAGTTGCAACAATGGGCAAATTTCCTCACAGAAGATGCTGATATCTTGCTTTATGGTTGCGATGTGGCAGCCGGAAAGACGGGTGTAGGTTTTGTGCAGCAGTTGAGTCAGCTAACGGGTGCGGATGTAGCGGCATCGGATGATTTGACGGGGAATGCTGCGCTTGGTGGTGATTGGGATTTGGAGGTGAATACGGGGAAGATTGAAGCTCCCTTGGCGTTTAAGGTGGGGGCAATGGAGGCTTATAACGGTGTTTTAGCTAGTGCTGGGGATGTCATCATCAACGAATTTTCCCAAGGTAGTAGCGGTGGTAGTGGCGCGAAAGAATGGGTTGAACTTCTAGTTGTTAAAGACAATCTAGATTTACGAAATCACAGATTAGTTGACGGGAATAACTCACTGGACATCACTTTGTCTGGTTCCGGCTTTAGTAATTTGAAAGCTGGAACTTTAATAGTGTTGTATAACGGCTTTGATAAGGATGGCACTATTACTCCAGACTTAACTTACGACCCCGCATCTGGAGACTTTGTATTACAAATATCATCGGATAATAGCGGAACATTTGCAGTTACTCGCAATAACGCTGGCTGGAGTAACGCATCTGGCGCTTTTGCCAATAACAATAATATAGATGTACCGCAGTTACGAGATGCCAGCGATAATCCAATACATACCTTTGCTCGAACTACAACTCCAAACGCAGGGAAATTTAGTGCGTATACTGGTAACTCGGCAGCAGGTGCTACAACTGCTAGTAACTGGTCAGCTGATGCTGCATCTACGAGTGCTACTCCTGGTCTAGCTAATAATGGAAACAACACGACTTGGATTAACAGCTTGCGGGGTAATAATGCCCCTGTGCTAAATACTGCTGAGAATCCTACGCTGCCGAGCATTAATGAAGATATCCCAAGCGCCAGTAACACTGGAATTTTGCTTGCCGATCTAATTAAAAATTTAATCACTGATACTAACAATAACGCCCAAGGGATTGCAGTGACTGGGCTTACTGGCAATGGTAGTTGGCAATACTCCTTTGATGGGGGTATCAATTGGACAAATTTCGGTGCTGTATCAGACACTTCGGCGACAGTGCTGGCTGGCTTGACACCAATTTATAAAGGCTCTTTGAATAGTACGCCTAATACTCAGGGTTGGTTACAGTTTGCAGCTTCACCAGCTGTTGGCGCTGTACCTATTGGTGGCACTCAGAGTGCTAGTGGTGGTGTGACTAACCTTAAAAGTAACGAGTCTGGATCGGCTGGTTACAGTAATTACAATGCTGGTCTAGCAATTCCGCTTAACCCCGCGTTTCCCACACTTGATGCAAGCAAAGGCTTTACCCTCAGTTTCGACCTCCAAGTTAACAGCGAGAGTCACTCTAGTGATGATAACAACGATGGTTTTCAAGACCGCGCTGGTTTTAGTGTCATTGTTGTTACCAGCGATAATAAGAAGGCGATTGAACTTGGTTTTTGGAATAATGAAATTTGGGCACAGACTGCTAACCCCCTTTTCACTCACAGTACTACGGAACGGGCATCTGGGTTAACAACAACCGCAATGACCCGTTACGATTTGGCAATTAAAGACAATACGTATCAGCTATTCGCTGCGGGTGGAACAACGCCGATTTTAACAGGTTCACTACGCGATTACAGGGCATTTAACCATACTGGTGCTGGTTTGCCTTATGACCCCTACGAACAAACCAACTTTGTATTTTTAGGTGATAATACCAGTTCTGCACAAGCTGACGTTAATTTGGCACGAGTGGAACTCCAAGCAAATAACAAAGTTCGCTTTGTACCCAATACAGATTATAACGGCACGGCTGATATCAAATTCCGCGCTTGGGATGGGACAGATGGGAAAGAAAATGGTACTACTGGAGTAAATGTGGATGTTAATGGAGGTACTACAGCATACAGCAGTGGTAACAAAGCAGCTACATTAACTATTAACTCTGTTAATGATGCCCCCACCTTCACCAAAGGTTACAACCAAAGCGTCAAAACAGGTACGACACAAACGATCGCCGGTTGGGCAAGCGGCTTTTCTTCTGGTGCTGCCAATGAAACACAAAGTGTCGCGGGGTACATAGTTAAGGTTGTCAACAACGCTGACATCTTTGAAGCTACACCAACAATTAACAAGGCAGGTGACTTAATTTACACAGCAAAAAGTGGAATTACTGCTAGCAAAACAGCGACAATTGAAGTCCAAGTTCAGGATACTGGGGACACTTTAAATGGTGGTGTCAATACTTCAGACGCGCAAACTTTCACAATTACTGTCAATCCCACAGCTACTAACTCAATGAATGGTACGCCAAATGCTGATACTAATTTAATGGGAACGGATCAAAGCGATCGCATCTCAGGTTTAGATAATGACGACACCATTTATGGTGGATTGGGTAGCGATCGCATTTTTGGCAATAATGGTAATGATACCCTCTACGGCGATTTAGAAACTATACCCACTTATGGCGTTAATTTTACGATGGATGACACAATTGCTGGCGGTTTAGGTAGCGATAAAATTTACGGCAATCGTGGCAATGACAAGCTTTATGGTGATGAGGAAAATGACTTTATCTGGGGTGGAGATGGCAATGATGAAATCTGGGGCGGTTATGGCAATGATACGCTCTATGGAGACGCTGGTAAAGATGCTTTTGTCTTAGTTAGAGGTCAGGGTGCAGATATTATCGAGGATTTTACAAGTGAAGATGTGCTTGGTTGTGCTGGTGCTTTGAAATATAGTTCGTTGATATTTACTAAGCAAAACGGCGATACTTTAATTACTGATATAACCACAAGCGAACTATTGGCAACCCTCAAAAACTTTACCGGAACTCCTAATAATGGAGGTCAGTTTTAAAACAGTGTTTGGCGTTTCTAGGTTTCTCTTGGGAACGCCTAATTTAGCAAAAAATGAATTATAGTTTGGTTATTGGAGTGTTTGAGAGATATTGCGGTTTATGCTGCTTAATTAAATAAAAAAGTTAAAATCTTAATTGTGTCCGCCAAAGATGCTTTTCATTATGTTGTCAAAACAGCCCTTCAGAAGGATGGCTGGCTAATTACTCATGACCCATATCCCCTGCAAGCTGGTACATTTGACCTTGCTATTGACCTCGGTGCCCAAAAAGTGATTGCTGCTCAAAAGCAAGGGTTAGAAATTGCTGTAGAAATCAAAAGTTTTCTGGGTCCTTCCAAGATTTCCGAATTTTACGGAGCATTGGGACAATTTATTACATATCGGGCTGCTTTACGCAATCAAGAGCCAGAGCGTATATTGTATCTGGCAGTCTCCAGCGATATTTACGATCGCCTTTTTGCAACTGTGTTTATTCACGAACTTGTTGAGCAAAATCAAGTTTACCTGGTGATATACAATATTGATCGGGAGGTGATTGAACGATGGCTACCGTCGATGAGTACCGACGACATATCCAACACCTATTAACTGAACAGGCAAAGTTAGTTTGGGATGAACGCATCCAGGCTGAAACTATTTTCGATATCGAACGCGATCGCTATCAACTAGTCTACGTTGGCTGGCGTGAGTCTAAGCGATTGTATGGTACTGTTCTGCATCTGGACATCATTGATGGCAAAATTTGGATTCAGCAGGATGGTACTGAAGTTGGTATTGCGAACCAATTGGTCGAACTCGGTGTCCCCAAGCAAGACATTGTTTTGGGGTTTGACCCTCCAAAGATGCGTCATTACACTGAATTTGCTGTGGGATAATGTCGCTTTTTTCTTGTTACCAAGCTTTGCCTTGTTTCATTGTAGCAGGCGGAGCCTACCGGGAGGCATTCCCATGCTCTGCATGGGAACGAGGAACAGCCAGAGCGTATTCAGCTAGGCAAAGTAGGCTTTACTAGAAGGCTTTTGGTAGTCCCGCTTGTTTCAAAACTGCGTTGGCTGTATGACGCGACTTTATAGAACTATCTACCACAAACCGATGATTTGTGATTGGACTGTACCAGATTTCATGGTCTCCTTTGCCTTGCCGTTCAAAATAGCAACCTGCTTCTAAGAGAATCTTTTTCAATTCAGGAGTAAAGGATGAACTCATTTATGAAATCACCTCAATTAACTCCTGTCGATGGCTAGTTAACTCGAAGGTGATAGAACCTACATAGTCAGAAGGGACAATTCTATTAAGAACGACGAGTTCCGGAATGATTACTCGCAACTTCTGTGTTAAAGCCTCTATAGTCTCAGCTTCTGTTACTAACCCTGGTACGTTCTCACTGGTTGCAACCCAGACTAGAGCTTCTGAATCCCAAAATGCCTCTACCTTGCAGATAAATTGTGTCATTGTCAAGCGTTCTGTGAAATTTATTTATCTTTCTCTTTATTTGGTAAGGCACTTTGATTTTCACTGGGAATTACAGCGCGAAATTCTTGATTTTCTAACTGCTGGACATTGAGTTCTTGAAAACCTTGGGAAGATGCATCTAATTTCAATATCATACCACCCACAGGTTTATCGTTAATCAATAAATCGTAAGTGCCTTGTTGCAGTCTTTCTAAATAATAAACTCCGGCGGTGTTGGTGACAGAAAATAACCGCACTTTTGAATCTTTAGAAACTGCTTCTACCCTCGCACCATTAATTGGTTTACCTTGAGCATCGGTAATCACTCCCGAAAAGGCGTAAGCACGAGTTAATGGTAACATTACTGGTGTGTAAGAACCTGCGATAACATCGACTGCATAAGCGTCAGTTGTAGCTTGCCAATCTTCCGGGAAACCTGCGGGATCTAAATCTAAACGATAAGTTCCTGGATTTAAGCGTACCAGAATGCGATCGCTTTGAATATCCGGTTGCAATGATTTGATAACTCGATTGTTCACAAGTAGCAGCGTATCCGGATTTTCTGTATATAATTTCTCACCCGCATCGCGTTTGCCGTTATTATTATTATCAAAGAACGGCTGAATCAATAAACCGCCTTGGGTACGGAAATAATCAGAACGTCTATCCCCTGGTGTAATTCCGCTTTGCAAACCGGCGCTAGAAACTAAGTCTATATTAAAGCTGGCTTGGTCGGAAGTCACAGATACGCCTTGATAACGCGCCCGCAACAAAATACCTGGTAAAATTGTAGTTGATAACGAAGCAACAGGTCCGCTACCCTGAGAACCAATCCCATAGCCTAACTGCGCTTCCCAACGATAATTACCATCGCTAGCGCGTTGTGTAGAACGATATCGCCAACCTAAAGTAAGTAAGTTATTACTCAAATTTTGACTGCGGGTTTCATAACTTACTACCAGCGAGTTTCCTAAATTCAAAAAGCTGCTGTTTCGAGAAAAATTATAGGTGAATTCGGATAAAGTGCCGATTTCGTTACCGCGTTGATTTAATTCTAATCTGCCCAGACGTTGCAGCCAAGTCCAACGCAAGCGATTTTCGGTATCTAAGCTAATACGGGCGAAGGTAAAAGCGTTTTTACCGCTAAAGTTTAATTGTACACCACCGCCTGTGGCGTCGCGGCTATCGGTAGTCGCAAATAAACTTAAGCCAGGAAACACGCGCCAATCTATGTTAAAACGATTAGAAAAGCGATCGCTTGTAAATGATGCACTCAAACTCCGAGCAGGATTAAACCGGATATCTGCGTTGATATCCCATTTACTACCGCTGAGTGCAGAAACTGCAACTTCTAAAGGCAAATTTGCCGGACGATAAAATATTTCTGCCAAACCTCTGGCGGAATCGTCGTATACTCCACCTACACCGACTGTGAGATTTTCTGATAAACCCCATCTTTGAGCGATTCCACCGCGAAAATCTGAGAAGTTGCCCAATAGACTATTATTTAATTCTCGTCGCAAACCACCAGAAAAAACTAAGGCAGAAGAACCTGCAGGTAACTGTCCTGGTACAATAGAGTAGGTAGCTTCGCGAATTTCTGGTTGAGCGGTGAGTCGTCCTTCTGGGTAAAGCAAGACGCGGTAACTACTGCCATAGTATTGATTTTCGCTTCTGACGTTTTCAAAACGGTAAATTCCGGAAGAATCAACTAAGACTTCGCCAATTACGCGATCGCCAAATGCTTCTGCTAACCTAACTAAAGTACCCGGTTGAGCCGTACCTGTAATTGTCCTGCCAATTTGCGAAGCTTGCAACCGCAAACGCGGATCGACAAAACCACCACCAAACAGTTGCGGTGGAGTAAATCCTTGTCGTTGAATATATGTAAAGCCCCAATAATCGCTTGCACCCTGACTGCGCCAAAAAGTCGGTTGGGAACCTAATATATAGTCAGCTTGATTATTTGGTCGATAAAATTGTGCTTCTGCAAGTCTCCAACTTGATGCGTCTTGGAAATTTGGCTGATCTGTACGCACAAACCAACTACCACCAAACAAACTACCAACCGCGAGAAAATCTCCTCTGTAACTCGCTGATGTGCCTTCGGAACCGCTGGCGTTAACTTTTTGTTCAATTGCGCCAAAACTGAAATTACCAGGGGCAATTCGTGGTATACCTTCTAATATAATCGGGGATTCTGCTTGCCCAATTCTCGAACTCGATTGATTTAGCCAAGGTACATCTAGCTCAATTGCGTAATCGTTGATGTTGAATTGTGCTTTAATGCCAAAGAGAGTATTTAAGTCTTGAATCGAAAATACTAAGCCTAACTCTGGATCGTTGCGAAGCTTTTTTGGATCGATGCGAGTGACAAGACCAGGCGATCGCACTTCTAATTGACCATCTGGTAAATTTTTTAAGTCTAATTTCAACGCTTGAATCACATCATCAAACGGTAACAGCCAATTTTCAAAGTTAATTGCTTGCGTTCCGTCTTCTTGTCCCCGGATAATCACGCTGGGGTTGACATTGCGTTTGCCCACACTCAATCCAACCGGAAATGTACTGAATTCCTTTGTCTTTTTTTCTAATTCAGATTTAACTTCCGGCGTCGGTGTAGACGGCTTTGGCTGCGTCTTTTCTCCTAAATCAGCAGCAACGTTATCTTTAGACAGCGTAGGCTTTAGCCGTTGATGCCAATTTGAATCCTGACTTTTCACCTCATCGGGAAGACCTAACCCCCCAACACCTGAACCTATGAGGGAAGGGGGAGAATCTAAGCCTCTCTCCTTGTAGGAGAGAGGTTTGGAGAGAGGTATTCCAGATTTAACCGCTTCCCGATATTCAATCAGCCTCTCCCGCAGATCCGCACGACTAGCTTCACTAATCGGCAAACTTTTTAACCTTTCCTCCAAAGAGAGTGAATCGTGGTTCGTCTGATCTGAAGTTGCATTTGTAGGTATCACCTCACCCCCTCGTTCGCTTGCGTCAACACTCCCCTCTCTTTTATGAGGAGAGGAGTTAGGGGGTGAGGTATTATCTATATTTTCGCCTGTAACAGTTTCTTCTGAGAAGTTCGGGGTAGGGTTCTTAGCCTTAGCTGGAGTAGCGCAAAAAACGCAAACCGCAACCGCAGAAAGGTAAAACAGGGGATTTTTCACGCTGACTTTTACCTTCTATTTCTGGTTGGCGATGTAGTAGAATTTCCTCCAGGAACAGTTAAATCCAGCTTGAATGGTAGTTTACTTTTGTCGTTATCTTCACCCCACAGCAACTCACCACTTAGTTGATATGTTCCAGGAGAAAGAGCTAATTCATCTTTTTTAGATTGATTTAAAATTAAATTGCGATCGCCATCAGGCACAATACCCGAAGCTGGTGATTCTCCAGATTTAACAATTGTTCCACCTTGCTTGAGAGTCCACTTAATAGATGTGTAAGCAGATGCTTTACCACTGTTGCGGACTAATAGTTGTATCTTCTTTGCTTCTGCATTCCATCTA
This sequence comes from Tolypothrix sp. VBCCA 56010, assembly GCF_050875635.1. NCBI lineage: Bacteria > Bacillati > Cyanobacteriota > Cyanophyceae > Nostocales > Tolypothrichaceae > Tolypothrix > Tolypothrix sp. VBCCA 56010. The sequence continues at coordinate 16,416 of NZ_JBPAOH010000057.1, read as the reverse complement.
GCGCTATCCACCGTCAAATTAGGACGCACATCACCTTTACGGACAAAAAACGCGCTACCAACACGAGTGATAATGTTCGTTGTAATTCCATTTCCATTCTTGACAGTATTCGGCTTTAAAGGTTCAGTGAAAATCATTGTCCGATATTCACCAGCCGGCAAACTCGGAGCCAAACGAGCATTCAAGCGTACTCTTCTAGTTGTTCCCGGTGGGACAACAAGTTCACGCGGCGAAAATTGCAAATATGGTCTTAAATCAGAAGGGCTAGATGGTAAACTTTCAAAACCCTTATCTCGATTGTATGTAAAAGATTCTGCGTAGACGCGAGCGCGAAAGGTTTCGTTACTAGTATTTGTGATATTAATAACGCCTTGAGCTTGACCGCGATTAGTTTTAACTTCAATTTTTAATGGTGATAGACTCACCTGTGCTTGACTTGCTCCTGCCCAAAGTAAAGCCGCAGATAATGCCCAGGAACTTAAATGCCAAGCAGTACGAACAGGTGCGGAAATAACTCCCGCATTTAAAGTTGAAAAGAACATTTTAATTTAATTCTCCAAAAACTTTTTAGTTCAGATACCCGACTTCTCTAAGAAGTCGGGTATCTTGTTTTTCAGGTTTTGTTTGTGTATTTGCGATTTTAATCGTCCGTTGCAAGATATTAGTATCAGTAGATTACCTCTGAAAAATTGGCAATTAATAATGGAATAGTGATGAATTCAGAGTTAGGAATATTAACTCTTAATTTATAACTTCTCAATTACTAATTACTCGTTAACAGTGATTCTGTTTTAGCAGTCTTTTTAGCCAGTGATAACCGTAGAATCTACAGTATTTATCTGAGTTGATATTAAGCCTAGTTAAATACTCGCTATTTTCACCGAACCCCACCCCGCGTTTAACTTATTGGCTAAATTACCCGCAATATAAACACCTCACCTCTAACCCCTCTCCTTACGCTCGTAGAGGGGAAATAAAGGGGTGAGGTGGGGTGAGGTTTTATAGTTATAATCGTTAATTTACTCGACATGATATGATTCTTGCGGGGTGCATTTTGCGCTTTAAAAATGAAAAGGACGGGTGAAACACCCATCCTACAAAAATATAAATTTCATCCAGCAAATATACAATATTTATGAAAAATTCCCCTCCTCGCAAGCGGGAAGGGGTACTTTCACACTATTTATTAGGTTGGGTTGAGGTAATGAAACTAAACAAAATCTTTAAATTTGTTGGGTTGAACACAGTGAAACCCAACCTACAATCTGCTTACGGAGTTACGGTGACAGTGGTAGTAAAAGTGTAGCTCCCTGGAGCTAAAGCAGCATTAGTATCTGTTGCTACCAGGTCTACTTTTGCGGCTCCAGAGACTACAGCAATTGCTGGTGCACCAGAATCAACGGATGTATTGTCAAACAAAGTTAGTTTAGCTGTTTTAGTTTCAATATCAGCATTAGTAGTAGTACCAGTAGTACCAGCAGTTTTTGTAGGGGCTGTGAGACTTACAGTTCCAGTAGTGCAGTTGATTTTGAGTGTAGCAGCTGCACCACCACTGAGAGTGCTGCTCAAAGTTTTGTTATCGCCACTGGAAACCAGAGTTCCTGCTACTACATCAGTCAGAGTGCAGGCAGTAGGTACTATTCCGGTTAAGTTGACAGGTTCAGACACTGCCTTAGCACTAGAAGCGAAACCAACAACACTAGCCAACATCAAAGCAGAAACGAATAAAGAACGACGCAACATAGTAAAGTCCTCACTTATGTAAATTACTTTTGAAAAGCGCACAATCACAGAAACAACTTAGATTGCGATCGCGATATTCAACTTGAGAGCAAAATTGAAAATTGCTGTGCAAAATGCCACAGCAGATTCTACGCGCAACCTAAGATAATCAAGTGGTAATGACATTGCCCTAATTACTTTTGAAGTTGGTTAAATCCAAAGTTGAAAAAACCAACCTTTGCTGCGCTACTTGGATGATTTGAATAAGCAAATATCAAGCTAGTCAGCTTTGCATGAAATTTCTCTGAACCTGGTACTAAGATAACTAGCAAAAGATACAAAGCAAACAGTGTTAACACGCAAAATCAACGCAGTCAATTAAACTGCGTCAAAATACCGTTTTTCAGTGTATTTATGTAAAGTTATCTTCAAATCAGCTTGAAGCGCTGGAAATTACGTTTTCATTTCCATCACTCAATTATATTAATATACAGATAAATCATCCTCCCTAGGACAGATTTTATAGTTACACACTTTCAACCCGCTGGTGGAATTAACACCACATGAAAACTAATGCACAGGTCTTGGCATTAGATTAGCGCAATAAAGATGACTTCTCAAAAAAATAGCGATCGCCAACAGTCGAATATTCATTTAGTGAAAGTTGAGCAAAATAGCAACACCGGGCAGGTTGAATTTCTACCTTTGGGTAGTGGTGAAGAATCTCATCGAGAATAAGTGAGGCTTTAGGCACCCAAGAAGTAACTTTTTTGCGTATGACCGCATGATTTTTATACCCTTTTTATGTGATGTGTGCTAGGTTGAGAACTTGTAAAGATTTGTATCATTGAACGCTCTGTGTTAAATCATTTGGAGTTCTAACAGATGAGCCGCTCAAAATTTACTAGTACACTGGAAAGGTGCAAAAAGTTTTTTAGCAGTAAACAAAATTCGTTTACAGGAAAGTATCACCTCTACACAGGCGAAAAACGGAATTGGTTTCAAGTAACTTTACTACTTGAAATGTCAGTTGTTCCAGTCATTCTTCCCTGGGTACTGTTGTGTGGTGTATATGGTTTTTTAGTATCAATACTGGACAATTGGGGGTTTCCCGTAGCATTCCCAGAGAAAAGTGCTGTCCTTACCAATGCCGTCTTGAGTTTCAATATTGGCTTTACTTTATTGTTGGTTTTCCGGACGAATACAGCCCATGAACGATTTTGGGAAGGACGTAAACTATGGGGATCTTTAGTCAATACGGTTCGTAACTTGGCTCAGGGAATTTACGTAGTAGTTAAAGAGCAGTCACCGCAGGATAGAGTAGAAAAAGAGGCAACACTTCGGCTATTAGTTGCTTTTGCGGTGGCGATGAAGTTACATCTAAGGGCAGAACCTGTAGATGAGCAGTTAGCGTCATTGATGTCCGAAATCCAGTATTTCAAGCTCAAAGATACTCAACATCCCTCACTACAAATTGCCTTCTGGATTAGGAATTATTTGCAGCATCAGCAAGACCGTAATTGTGTAAATATCTATCAACTAACTGCCTTATATAATTTGGTGGATGATTTGGTAGATATTTTGGGTGGCTGCGAACGCATTTTGAAAACGCCACTGCCCTTGATATATACTATTAAGCTCAGACAATTGTTGTTAATTTTTTGTCTGATATTGCCTCTGGAAATAGTTAATAATTTAACTTGGTGGACTGGTATAATAATGGCTTTTGTCAGTTTCACCTTATTGAGCATTGAAGAAATTGGCTCGGAAATCGAAGAGCCTTTTGGGCACGATCCAAATGACCTACCCTTGAATGCGATTTGCAACACAATGCTACGTAATGTTGAAGAGTTAATTACGCTTGCTCCTAGCACAGAATATGACTGGCGACTTTGACGCTGGCTGTCTTGACGAAGGGATTCTTAAGAGCTAAACAAGTCTAACTCGTAACCAGCCCCTAAATTTATTTTGGTAGTTATTATTTTTTGAATGAGTGAATGAGTGAATGAGTGAATTCCCCGAACGCGAGTGCGTCTCAATCATGAGAAGGGGTTGACTTATATCAAAAAATCTGATCTAACTTTTGGAAGTCGCGCTGCACCTCTTGGGAAAGAGACTTGTTATTGGGGTCAGTCTTTTATGCGTTCCTGTACATCTAGAGGTAATTTTATAAATTGTTTTCTTGCACCCTTTGAAAACTCTACAGTGTAAGTCACGCAACATCCTTTTTTATTTCCTAAATTGTATTTGTGCCCACGGCACAGTACCGTTAATACGTATATCTTCTCTAGCTTCTTTAATATCTTTTAAATCTTCTTCATCTTCTTCATCATCAATTTTTTTCAATAAAGCATAAATTTCATCTAAAGTACTGTCATAAGCTTGGTTTAACAGTACGTTGATAGCTTTAATTATTTCTTCTCTTTCGTGTTCGCTTTTCATTTTTATACTTCTTCCAAAGTTTCCAACAGTTTACTTATTTATTTATTTAGTAATGGTAGCAACAATATAGTTATAAATTTTCCCGCCTACCTACTTAAAATTATCTGTGACAAGACATGCCCTTTTCTATAAAGCGGTGAACTAAGACTTGATTAATATAAGTAAAAAGCGATTGTAGAACATGATTTTAAAAGCCTACGTAGGTAGGCTTTGTTTGTTTAGCCGAGCCACTGCGTTGGGGAGGCAGTGCGTTGGACGGGTTTCCCGGCTTGAAGCATCTGCCGTCGGCTCTGCCGACTTGAAGCATGTGGCGTGCGACATTTAGTTGTCCAGTATCTTTGTAATACATTGAAGTTGTGATTTGTCAAGAGACATTTATGATTAATTCAAGCTATTGACAAATGACGACCACAAAAAAATACACCTTAATTAAGCATTTTTATCAAAAAACCTGCTCTAACTTTTGGAAGTCGCGCTGTACCTCTTGGGAAAGAGACTTATTATTAGGGTCAGTCTTTAAGGCTTTTTTAAGATATATTCTCGCTTTGAGTAGTTGTTTTTCAGCAATTAGCGCCCGTCCCCAAATTTGATAGGCGATCGCTTGCCATTGTCGCACTTCGGCATCTTCGGGTAAACGTTCAGCCAAAGCTTCCGCCAGGGCGATCGCTTGCGGAAACCTTCTTTCTTTTAAAAACCGCTGCAACTGCTCATAAGTCTTCCACTTCAGCCGCTGTTCTATTTCCACCAAATTAGGCGGCTTTGGTGTCGGCTTTGGTGGCGGTTTTGGTGTCGTCTCCTGTGTCACCGTGACTACAGGTTCTGGACACGTTGTCTTTGTTGACTGAGGCGCCTTTTCTTGCGACTGAGTTGACCGTTGAGCCATTTCCTCTGGCGGTACAACCGTCAAAAGCAACTTGTAAGCCTCTGTCAAAGCAATAAATTTGTCTTGAGCTTTTTTATCACCTGGATTGATATCGGGATGATATTGCTGCGCCAGCCGTCGGTAAGACGTTTTGATGTCAACAAACGAAGCTCCCGACCTTAAACCTAATACACGGTAGCAATCTCCAAGATCCATCTTCAGCCATCAGAAGCAAGAATATCAGCTATCAGCTATTAGCTTAAAGCCTGAAGTATAAATCATAAAGACTAAATTTTTAACTTAAAGTTCATACTTCACAATTTTTGGGGGAGTGGGGAGTGGGGAGTGGGGAGTGGGGAGTGGGGGAGTGGGAGAGTGGGGGAGTGGGGAGACAAGGAAGAGGGGGAGACAAGGGAGATAAAGAAAAATTGCCTCCAAGTCCAGTGCCAGTCGCCGAGGGCGTTCGTGACCTCCGCACGGAGAAAAGCTCCCCTTGTCCTCCTTGTCCTCCTTGTCTGCCTTGTCTCCTTTGTCTCCCCACTCCCCCACTCCCCTTGTCCCCCTCCTCTCCTACGGTCGGTCTTCAATCACACGGTCGATTAAACCGTACTCTTTCGCTTCAGCAGCAGACATGAAAAAGTCACGATCCATGTCTTTTTCAATCTTTGCTAAAGTCTGACCGGTGTTATCAGCGTAAATATTATTTAGCTGGTGACGAATCCGGAGAATCTCTCTTGCCTCAATTTCGATATCGGATGCTTGTCCGCGAGTACCACCAGAAGGTTGGTGAATCATGATTCGTGAGTGAGGCAATGCAAGCCGTTTACCTTTGGTGCCAGCCGCTAGCAGAAATGAACCCATCGAGGCTGCTAAACCGACACAAATCGTTACCACATCTGATTTGATGTGCTGCATTGTATCATAAATCGCCAAACCAGATGTCACCATTCCACCGGGGGAATTGATGTACAGTTGAATATCCTTACCTGGATCTTCCGAATCCAGATACAGCATCACGGCGATGATTTGGTTAGCAATTTCATCATCAATGTCTCGTCCCAGGAAAATAATCCGTTCCCGGTAAAGACGATTGTAAATATCAACCCACTGTGTATATTGTTCCCCTGGCATCCGGTAGGGAACTTTAGGAACGCCTATAGGCATAATTTTCTCCGTTATTAATTAGCTAAGGGTGTGGGAGATTTTGGATTTTGGATTTTGCGAAAAGTTTGAGCGTCGGCATCCGGCGATCAAAGTTTTTCAAGACGGATTTTGGATTGAAGAGATATTATTTCAATTCCAAAAGTCTTTCAGTCTAATTTAATTAAGCCCAATCTAAAATCTAAAATCTAAAATCCAAAATTAAAGGACACTGGCTGGTAATGGCGGATTGGCGAGTTCTTCTTTCTCAAAAACTCGGTCAATCAAACCGTATTCCTTGGCTTGGTAAGGTGTCATGTATAACAGCCGATCCATGTCCTTGGTAATTCTTTCTGGGGGCTGTCCGGTGGTTGTAGATAGAATATCAACCAGGGATGCTTTATTTGCCAGAACTTCTTTTGCCCGAATTTGAATATCGGTTGCTTGACCTTGAGCGTAACTCTTAGGCTGGTGTAGGATAATCGAAGCGTTGGGCAAGCTGGCGCGGCAACCTTTTGTTCCAGCACTGAGAAGCATCGCTGCCATACCCATCGCTGAACCGATGCAGATGGTGTGGATGGGAGGCTTGATATATCTCATTGTGTCATATATGGCGAAGGCTTCGGTTTCAAAGCCGACGGGATCGCCACTGTAACCGGAAGTGCCAGTAGAGTTTATGTAAATTTTAATTGGTTTCTCTGGATCGTCAGACTGTAAATACAGCAATTCAGCTACTATCAGTTCGGTGACAGCAGGCACTAGTGGCATCCCAAGATAGACAATTCGCTCTTTTAACAATAATGAAGGTAAATCTGGCGGCGGTGTCCGGTAGAAGTTATCGCCGCCGTATGGGGCTTGAACAGCCTTGATGGGGGAAATGTCCATAGCAACTGTTGCCTGAAATTATGCCGTTAACTGTAATACATACTAACGCGATGCTAGGTGCGTTAAAGGTGTGGATTTCTCGCTATATAAGGGGAGAGGGGGGGAGTGGGAGATGGGGGGATGGGGAGAGGGGGGGAGACAAGGAAGAGGGAGGAGACAAGGGAGAAAGAATTGTCTCCCCCTTGTCCCTACTCCCCCAGTCTTCAAAAAAATGTGAATATTGTTAACGTATGCTTGGGGGATAATTTTTCCGTAGCGCTGTTGTTGGAATTTGAAGTTATTTATGAATATGTATATCTGGATAGGAAACCTGGGTTATGAAAGTTAGCTTGCAGCCGACTCTGAATGATAATAGTTTGGACGCGAATCAACAAAACAGTCAACGTCAGTTGTCAATTTCGATTTCGGCGATCGCGTCCAATCTAGATCGCAATGTCCCTCTAAATTTATGTCTAATTTTAGACCATAGTGGCTCGATGAATGGACGACCGCTAGAAACTGTGAAAAAAGCGGCGATTGGTTTGGTTGACAAACTCAAAAAAGGCGATCGCCTGAGTGTTGTAGTTTTCGATCATCGTGCTAAGGTCTTAGTCCCCAATCAATTTATCGAAAATCCCGAACAAATCAAAAGGGAAATTAACCGACTTTCGGCAGATGGAGGAACGGCAATTGATGAAGGTTTGCGTTTAGGGATTGAAGAATTAGCGAAGGGAAAAAAAGAAACTATTTCTCAAGCTTTTCTGTTAACTGATGGTGAAAACGAACACGGTGATAACAATCGCTGTTTGAAATTTGCTCAATTGTCTGCTAGCTACAATTTGACTTTGAATACTTTGGGATTTGGCGACAATTGGAATCAGGATGTTTTAGAAAAAATTGCTGATGCTGGTTTGGGTACTTTATCTTACATTCAACAACCAGATCGGGCAGTAGAAGAATTTAGTCGCCTTTTTACCCGGATGCAAACGGTAGGATTGACGAATGCTTATTTACTATTTTCTTTAATGCCGAAAGTGCGGTTGGCAGAACTCAAACCGATCGCTCAAGTTGCCCCAGACACAATTGAGTTACCTGTACAATACGAAACTGATGGACGGTTGGCGGTGCGTTTGGGTGATTTAATGAAAGATGTGGAACGAGTGATTTTAGCGAATATTTATCTGGGACAATTGCCCGAAGGTAAACAAGCGATCGCTAATTTACAAGTCCGCTACGACGATCCCACCGACAACCAAACTGGATTATTTTCACCAAATATCCCAATTTATGCTAATGTAGTTCGGAATTACCAATCTGTGAACGATCCGCAAGTGCAGCAACATGTTCTCGCGTTAGCCAAGTATCGACAAACTCAACTAGCAGAAGCGAAATTACAACAAGGCGATCGCGCTGGTGCAGCAACAATGCTGCAAACTGCGGCAAAAACCGCTTTGCAAATGGGAGATAAAAGTGCCGCGACAGTATTGCAAACTTCCGCCACAAGGTTGCAAGCTGGGCAAGAATTATCGGAAAGCGATCGTAAGAAAACCAGAATTGTGTCTAAAACAGTTTTGCAAGATCCTTAGTATTAAGTGTTGGTTGCTGGTGGATAGTTGGAGCGTTGTTGGTTGTTGGTTGTTAGTTGCTACTATCCACTATCCGCTCCCCACTAACCACTATCTACTAACCACTAACTCCTATGAAAACTACCGGTATTCATCATATAGCGATTATTTGTTCTAATTATGAACGCTCGAAAAGGTTTTATGTAGAAGTATTAGGTTTTTCGATTATTCAAGAGACTTTTCGCGCTCAGAGAAATTCTTATAAATTAGATTTACGTGTGGGAGAAAAGCAGCAAATTGAGTTATTTTCTTTTCCCGAACCTCCGCAAAGGATTAATAATCCTGAAGCTTGCGGATTAAGACATCTGGCTTTTGAAGTCGATGATATAGAACAAACTGTTATTTATTTAAAATCAAAAGGCGTAGAAGTAGAGAATATCAGGATTGATGAAATTACAAACAAGCGATTTACTTTTTTTAAAGACCCAGATAATTTGCCTTTAGAGATTTATGAGCGTTAGAATGTCCTTAATAAGCAACAGCTTTGCCTGCGGATTTGCGACTATCATTAGCGCCATATAGCAGCTTAGTTTTCGGGTCTACCAAAATAGATTCAGCAGCACCCCAAGTTAAGAACGGAGCCACTCTGTAACCTCTTTCCCACAATTTTTGTACAGTACTAGACTTAAGGCTGTAAGGTTCTGTAAGTACTACATTGGGTAATCCCTGATAATGAATTCGAGGAGCGTTTATAGCTTCAGAAATATTCATGTCATAATCAATGACGTTAGTAATTACTTGGAGAACAGTTGTAGTAATTGTTGACCCTCCAGGGCTACCCGTGACGATGAAAACTTTACCATTTTTTGTCACGATAGTGGGTGACATAGAACTGAGGGGGCGTTTACCTGGTTCGATGATATTAGCATTTCCCTGCACTAAACCAAAGTTGTTTGCCACGCCAGGTTTAGATGTAAAGTCATCCATTTCGTTGTTGAGGAAAAAGCCAGTATTGCCAGCAATTACTTTTGCTCCAAAGTAAGAGTTAATAGTGTAAGTTACGGCTACGGCGTTACCATAACGGTCTACAATAGAGTAGTGGGTTGTGTTAGTTCCCTCATGGGATGTAATATCAGAGTAGAGAGGCTTTGGTGAAATAGCCTGTTGTTTGGGAATTTGGGAACGAATAGAGGCAGCATAATCTTTTGATAAAAGTCGCGCAACTGGATTTTTGACAAAATCTGGATCGCCTAAGTATTTGTTTCGGTCAGCATAAGCGTATAAGATGCTTGACAGCATGAAGTGAAGGCTATCTTGGGAGTGCCAGCCAAGTTGTTTGAGCTGATAACCTTCTAGAATATTGAGCATCTCACACAAGGTAGTACCGCCTCCTGGAGGTGGGGCAGAAATTACCTCATACCCCCGATAGTTGCATTGTACTGGCTGGGTTTGAGCGATCGCGTATTTGCTAAAATCATCAGCTGTGAAAATGCCACCATTTTCCCGGCTAGCTTTGACAATCTCTTGAGCGATCGCTTTCTTGTAAAAAGCATCTGTTCCTTGATTTGAAATTAACTTAAGAGTTTGAGCCAAGTTTTTCTGCACCAAGCGATCGCCAACTTGATAAGGATTCTTGCCGTTTTTCAAAAATATGCTTGCAACATTAAGTTGATTCTTAAACTGTGCAGTCCCAGCTTTTAATATTTTAATGTCTCCCTCCTGCAATACAAATCCTTCAGCAGCAAGCTTAATCGCTGGAGTCATCACCTGCTGACGAGTCATTGTTCCATATTGAGAAAGTGCTTGATCGAGTCCTTTAACGGTTCCAGGAACTCCAACCGCAAGATAGCCCTTACTACTCAACCCAGAGATTACCTTACCCTGTTTATCGAGATACATATTTTTAGTAGCTTTTAAAGCAGCTTTCTCGCGGAAGTTGATAAAAATATTTTTACCATTAGCCAGGTGGATGAGCATGAACCCACCCCCACCAATATTGCCACAACAGGGATCGGTAACAGCTAGGGCATATCCTACAGCTACAGCTGCATCAACTGCATTCCCTTTTTGTTTGAGAATTTGTAACCCGATTTCAGATGCGTTGTGTTGCGTGGTGACAACAATGCCATTTTTGCCTGATACAGGGGGAACAGAGGCTTGAAGCGTAGTTTTGTTGCAATTGGAACTTTTGCACCCTACCCAACTCAATATGCGATAAAGATAAGTTAAGGGATGGTAAACACTACCCGCTACAGCCATATCTAGACCTAACGCCAGACCAATAAATGCAAAGCTAAGGATTAAGATTGAGAGGCATTTTTTCAATCTTCTTCGTCTAATCATGGCAATGTTGACTTTAAGTAATCAAGCAAATTAGGGAATATGCTTATTTTATGATATTAAGGGACAAAACCTATGTTAATAAAGCGGGATGAAAATCCACTTTTAGCGCATTTGCTTTTTTAATATATAGAGAGGCTCAATCTTACATACATTTTGTCTTACTAAAATTAAAGATGATAATAAGAGAATACAGATTATCTGACACTCAAGCAATCATGAAACTGTTTTACGATACAGTTCATGAAATTAATATTCAAGATTATACTCAAGAACAAGTAAATGCTTGGGCACCGGAAAGTATGGATTATGAATTTTGGCACAAAAGGTTACAAACCAAGCTTCCCTATATTGCTGAAGATAATGGTGAGATAGTTGGATTTGGAGAATTAGAAGCGGATGGTCATATTGATTGTTTTTATTGTCATAGTAAATATCAAAAAAAGGGTATTGGTTCAGAACTATTAAGTCATATAGAAAATACGGCTAAATTACAAGGAATTAAACGGCTATATACAGAAGCGAGTATTACTGCAAAGTTATTTTTTCAAAGTAAGGGATTTAGCATAGTTAAGGAACAGCAAGTAGAACGACGGGGAGTTACGTTTAAAAACTATGTAATGGAAAAATATCTGTGATTTGATACAGATAAAATATCCAATTATTTTGATAGCGCCAGAAATTACGATGTAGAGACGTTCCACCGGAACGTCTCTACAATATGTGTCATTTGCTAGATATGAAATTTGTTTTAGACAATAATTTTACAATCCACAATCTTTCCTATCCTCCATAGTGACTACCAGTAACTTTTTCCACGGCGATTTTAGCTGGTTTAGTATTGAATCAAGAGGTCATAAAACGAGTTTTGAGGTCGGATATTATGCGCGAGTCAGTCATTTATCAAGAGATTTTAACTGAGGGTAGAACTGAAGGGAGAACCGAAGGTAGAACTGAAGCTTTACTTGAAGTGGCAAAAAATCTACTTAATAGTGGGATGCCATTAGAGGAAGTAGCAAGAATGACAAAGTTAACTGTTGAGCAGTTGGAACAATTACAAACGCAAGAAGAAAGTGACAAGCAGCAATAAATTTTTAGCTAAAAGTTTTTAATTTCATCAAAAAACGGTGCAGTCAATCTGCACCGTTTATCAAATTTGACTATTGATGAAACGCGCTATTTACTTTTTTCGAGCCATCCTCGTTCCCCCATAAACATAAAAGGGGTTATCTTGACTAACTTGATCCCAACATTGATGGCAAACAAAAACCCACTCGCCATCCTCTTCGTACTTGACTCGATATAAAACCGGTGCAGATTGACTGCACCGATCGCATAATAAGAGCGCGAATTTTTCGAGCCATTTACCTTACGCTAATGCAGAAGCTTGGGGTTTAGCAAAAATCATCCTTCCGGCTGAAGTTTGCAAAGCACTAGTGACTACTACCCGGATTTCACCACCGACATAACTACTGCCTTCTTCAACGACAACCATTGTACCGTCGTCGAGGTAGCCGATACCCTGACTGGGTTCTTTACCTTCTTTGAGAATTTTTAAGTCAATGTAGTCACCAGGTAAATACGAGGGACGAACAGCGTTAACTAAATCGTTAACATTCAAAACAGGCACTTTTTGAACAGTGGCTACTTTAGACAAGTTGTAGTCATTAGTTAGCAGTGTACCGTTAATTTCTTGAGCGAATCGCACTAATTTAGCATCTACGGTGGGAATATCTTCGTAATCTGCTGGGTTGATTAAAATGCGATCCGGGTAAGCTTCTTTAATTCGGTTGAGAATTTCGAGTCCTCGTCTTCCCCGCACCCGCTTTAAATCTTTGTTAGCATCAGCTACTTGTTGCAATTCTTGCAAGACAAATTGCGGTACGAGAATTTGCCCTTCCAGAAATCCTGTTTCTAACAGTGTTTCAATGCGACCATCGATAATGCAACTAGTGTCTAAAACTTTGGTACTGGCAGGTTTTAATGTTCCTTCAACTACCATTGTTTCCACAGTATTAGGATTAATCAGCCGCAATAAGCCACGTCCGTGAGTATCTGCCAGATTCATGCCTGTATAAGCCAGCACGATGCTGCCGACTACGGCGACTAGCGGCTTAATAAAGCCAAAATCTGCCGGAATTGGCAACAAGAACAAAGGTGCCAGCATTAAGTTTGCTATCAATAGCCCTATGACCAAGCCGATCGCACGAGTTAAGATAACTTCTAGAGGCAAGTCCCGGACTTGTGCTTCTAGACGGCGATATCCGGTCTGAAATCGCAATCCGACTGCACCACCAATAATTGCCGCAAAAACTGCAACAATAAAGCGTAAAGCTTCAAGATTCGTAACGCGGTCTAGGGTTACATTGGGTATGAGATCGGTGCTGTAGAATCCTATACCCGCCGCTAAAAGGATGAATGAGAAAATGATAATTGCATCAAGCATAAGCTGTGTGGTTTTCCTGCAAGTGTGTTAACCGCAACGCAGTATTTTTTATTTCATCGGTAGGACAAAATCTGAAATATTGACTTACTAAGCGGGATTTAAGCAGGGAATATCTGCAATTATTATAACCAAAGAGCTTTATATTCATATTTTTGATCGTTTTGTTGCAATAAATATAAAAAGTTGTAAAAAGTCTATTAATTTTCATAGTTTGTAATTATAGGAATAATAATTTAATTGTCTCTAAAAATGGCTGAAAAAGTTATCGTTTTTGGGATGCCGAGTTCTGCTTACGTACATATTCCCTTTTGCAGACGACGGTGTTTTTATTGTGATTTTCCGGTGTCTGTGGTAGGCGATCGCTTGCGGGGTGAAACATCTGTCGGTATATCCCACTACGTTGATGTATTAATTCAAGAAATTGCTGCTACAGCGACTTTTGGTCTACCTTTGAAGACAATTTTCTTTGGTGGGGGGACTCCTTCGCTTCTATCTACAGATCAGTTACGGCGTATCCTGGGTGTGATAGAAGAGCGTTTTGGTATTTCTCCGGGGGCGGAAATTTCTATGGAAATGGACCCAGGAACGTTTGATTTAGAACATCTTCAAGGCTATCGTCGCTTGGGAGTCAATCGGGTAAGTTTGGGTGTGCAAGCATTTGAGTCAGAATTATTGCAAGTTGCAGGGCGATCGCACACTATTACTGATATCTTCACAGCTGTGGATTTAATTCGCCAGGTGGGGGTTCCCGAATTCAGCATAGACTTAATTTCTGGTTTGCCGCATCAAACTTTAGATAGGTGGCAATATTCTTTAGAAAAAGCGGTGGCTACAGCACCAACGCACATATCTATATATGACCTTACTATTGAGCCTGGTACGGCTTTCGGTCGTTTCTACAAACCTGGGGATCAACCTTTACCGACAGATGAAACCACAGTTGAGATGTATAGGTTGGCACAGCAAATTTTAACGAGCGCGGGTTACGAACATTATGAAATTTCTAATTATGCCCAGCCGGGACATCAATGCCGGCATAATCGAGTTTATTGGGAAAACCGCCCTTATTATGGCTTTGGGATGGGCGCGGCAAGTTATCTTCAGGGGAAACGCTTTACTCGTCCGCGTAAAACCAAGGAGTATTATTCTTGGGTGGAAACTGGGGGTTTAATTGATTGTGATGTAACTCCCTCAGAAGAAATATTGTTAGATACTTTAATGCTGGGGTTGCGTTTGGCTGAGGGTGTGGATTTAGATGCGTTGACTTTTCAGTTTGGGGAAGAGAAGGTAAAGGAGATTTATAAGTGTTTGCAACCCTACTTTGAGAAACATTGGGTGGAAGTTGTGGGGGGAAGGTTAAAGTTAAGCGATCCCGATGGGTTTTTGTTTTCTAATGTGGTTTTGGCGAAGTTGTTTGAGAAGCTGGGGGAATAAACCGCACAAAAATAAAAGTGTAACTTAGATACATACGGATGTCAGGTAAATAAACATGAGAATTTCAGTAGAAGAAATCGAGCAAGTTTTTCACCGTCTAATTGAAAGGATAAAACAAGATAAAATTGAATTTTTAGATATTGAAACTGACTACTATTGGATTATCACAAGTGCCGAGTGGGATAATTTTGCTTCTGAGCCTACTATAGTAGTGGGTTCGCTTATAGATGATTGGGACTCGCTACAAAAAGTTTTAAGAGATGAATGTATCACTACTTATTTAGACTACGAGCGATTCGCCAGCATTCTTCGAGCAATATCGGAAACAATTACTCGATGAAAATAGTAATTAATAGGAAAAAGTATTTCTTATGAAACTTAAAGAGTTAGAAGCACAATTATTAGCATTAAACCTGACTGAGAAGGCAGAGGCAATACAAATATTAACTAAAAGTTTAAGCAACGGTTCGCAAGGAATTACCAAAACTCCAGGTGTGTGTGGTGGTGATGCTTGTGTTGCTAACACTCGCATTCCAGTTTGGTCATTGGTAAGCGATCGCCGTTTGGGGATGAGTGATGCTCGTATTTTAGAAGCATTTCCCCATCTTACCGCTGCTGACTTAGTAAACGTATGGGCTTATGCAGATGCAAACTCAAAAGAAATTGAACAAGCAATCAGAGAAAATGAGGAAGCAATGCTAGAAAATCTGGAATATTGAAAATTGGCACGTCTTTATACAGATGAAAACTTCCCATTAGCAGTAGTGGAATTATTACGCGCTTTTGGTCACGATATTTTCCGAGCAAAGATTGATAATATTAAATCAAGTAAACGCAACCAAAATATAGAAAATGTCTCAAGAATTACGGGAATTAATGAAGCAAGCAGACGCACTCACACCGGATGAACAATTGCGTCTTATCGCCTATCTAACACAAAGGCTACAACGCTGCGAAATCAAGCGCAAACCAAGCCGCAATATTATGGAGTTTATCGGCATAGCGCCTAATATGTTAGGAGGTATGGATGCTCAGGAATATGTTACTCGAATGCGACGGGGCGAGTTTCCCGATTTAGAAATTGCAGAAAAGCAAATAAGGAAAGAGGAGTGAGCATTACAGATAGTTTACAGGGTGTGACGCGCTTGTTTCTGGACAGTGCGCCAGTAATATATGCTGTTGAGCGAAACCCACAGTATTTACCACTTGTCAGAGTAGTTTTTGAGCGCATATTCAGTGGTTTGCCGATGGGTGTTGTTTCACCTATTACTTTAGCGGAATGTTTGGTTCAGCCCTATCGTTTGGGACAAAATGAGTTACAGCAAGATTTTATTGAGTTGATGACTGATAATCAAAACATTGAGTTTGTCCCAATTGATGACGAAACACTAGCAATCAATGCTGCTGAAATCAGAGCTAGATATAATCTACAACTACCTGATGCTTTTCAAATTACTGTCGCTTTAGCAGCAGGCTGTGAAGCTTTTTTAACGAATGATGTCAACAAGAAGGGTGTGGGGTTGCATGGTTAGGGTGTAAGGGAGAAGACGGCGCACTTCGGGGCGTATGATTAAGAGACCAACGCAATCGTCTTAAAAGAC
>NZ_JBPAOH010000056.1:0-41392 GCF_050875635.1 Tolypothrix sp. VBCCA 56010 | reverse complement strand
TAATGTCGTTTTTTCTAAAAACTTGGACATATAGTCGCCACAAACGGTTAAATGTCCAACTATGGTGAAGATTGTCTAATTATTTTGATTCAGTTGCAAACCCCTCCAAATTTTGCTAAACCTGTACTCAACTCAAGTTAACTTCATCCTTGAAAGTACGAAGCTTTAAAATGCTCACTTCCAAAGACTAATTAACAGCGATTTAAATACATGTAGAAATGTAGCAGGGGCTAACGCGTCGCCTTGCCAAAACAAAAACTTACAAAAAGAAAATTTTTCTTTTTAACCTAATTTTTATCTTCTCATAATTGAGCGTTTACATTAGAAAATTTAATTAAATTGAAAACATTCTTAACGCACTAAGATAACTCTTTACTAGTCGGCGCGATCGAGTGCTCGATCGCGCCGACTACATAGAGCAGTGCATCACTGAGGAATCACAACCAATGGAAAAATTCAAGACTTTATTGCGGGTTCGGCACTACGAAATGGATGCTCTCGGACACGTTAACAACGCCGTTTACCAAAACTATTTAGGGCAGCGATTGAACACTCAGAACACTTAGGCTTAACTTTAGAGGTATACCGAGAATTGGCGGGCGTATTTGTCATGGGTTGCGTAGAGATTGAGTATCTGCGCCCAGCAGTAGCAGGTGATACCTTAGAAATCACCACTTGGTTACACCAAATGCGGGGTAGCCGTGCGATTCGGCGCTACGAAATCCGCACTCCATACCAAGACGAATTATTAGTTACGGCACGAGGCGCTGTGGGTATGGGTAGAAGCCAAAACAATGCGCCCGCGACCGATTCCTAGTGGCTTATTAGTATAAATGTACACCAAATAACTTTTTAGATGGCAATACTTTGGGCAATTTTTGAGGGAAGAAGGTAAATGTATGGTTGAGAACCAGATAAATTGCGGATAGATATCTTTTCTTCGATTTCTTGCAGTAGTCGAGAATGAGACAACAGTAATATCACTTAACTTCATTAACAAAGTTGAAAATTGCCTATTTTCTAGATGAGAAAATTATCTAGATTTTATATTGATTTGTATATTTTTCATAAGTTAAATTAACTTTATTTTATATACGTTCATAAGTGGACAAGTGAAAATAAACGCGGACTGAATGTAATGAGCGGCTCTATCCGCTTTAAACTCTTGCAATTGAGCGGTAAACCGCTCACTACTAACTAAAGCTACATTTTATGTTTAATTACGCCCACTTACTTCCCGTAGGCAATTGAAGTGCGCGGGGCTGATTTATAACTTATAACGGATATCAGATATTCGCGTTGCCCCCAATTTGCAGCACAAGTAAACGAGTTACGCTCAAACTAGTTTACTTGTGCCTTGTGTGCGGGGTCGCGAAGTGCAAACCTTGTTTTACTTCACATTAGCTGATTTTGCCATCAAGCCTTTTAATGTGTAAATTTGATACAGAATAAATTAGTTTTGGTACAGATAACCATAATTATAAACTGCAATCACGATTATCAAATCAAAATTATGGAGCAAAATCAGCAACAACGCCGCGCTGCCGCTAAAGAGTTTCTTCAATCCCTCGATGAGTTGGAGGATATATTACAAGAGAGTCCGACTGAAGAGGAAGAAACTTTAAAAACCGATACTGCTAAAACCAGTGATGCTGAACTATTTGAAATAAAAGCAGAAATTGATTTAGAGGCTTTGGAAGATGCCGTTGCTGATATCGAACAATATCTGGAAAATAAAATAAAATAAAAGTTACGAGTTGGCGTTGCTCCCGTTGCGGGATGAACTAGGCTACTAAGGGTACAAATCCATGATGGAGGTAGTGCAGTAACAATCGAATTGATAGTTTAAGCATTTCTTCGGATGCGCGAATAGCAAAGAGTTTTTCGCTCTCAGGCGTGCCAAGTAATGCAAAGCCGGAGACGCTCCGCCTTTGGTCTTAATCTGGTGTTTTCTCACATCACGAGTGTCATGTATGTTTTTTTGATTATCTGGTCACAATCATCAATAAAACATAGATAAACTGGATATCCATCAGTCACATAAAAATAACATTTCCAACATTTAATAATTTTCCATAGCTTTGCTTCTTGTTTTAGCGCTACGGTCACCTAAAGTCCAAGCTAAAATACCTGGAAGACCGTTATTTACTGCTGTCCATACCCATATCTTGTTTTTTTTTAACAAACGTCTCCAGCTCATCCACTTGAAAAGACCTCAGGAATTTGTGAATGTTCAGGCGCATCTGGTAATTTGGAAGCAACTTTTTTCACCCAGTTTATTACCGTATTATGATTGACTCCAGTTAGGCGCGAGGGCGGCACGAAAACCTATGGCATTTACATACATGGTTAGACATTGTTGTTTAATTTCGTCGTTGTATCCACGCGAGTGAATATGATTCTAGAAATTGGCGTTCGCGAAGCGTGCGCTCTGCGCGATCGCATGATATACAAATGTAGTGAGCGTTTACCACGGCGATGCCCGTTCTTCCGGACATGGGTAGATGCACACTGAGGACAGTTCATCCCTTAATTATGCAACGCCTACGAGTTTATAATTCTTAACTCCTAACTCCTCACTTTGCTCCTCCCCTACAGACGTTCCAGACCGAACGTCTCTACCGCTGCTTTGCTTTTTGTAACTCCTAATCTGCCGTTGAGCTTCATACAACATTAAAGCTGCGGCGATCGCCACATTCAAAGATTCCACCCCTGGACTCAGGGGTATTTTCACTTCTATATCTGCCATTGCCGCTAAAGAAGCCGACAAACCCGCACCTTCATTACCCAATAAAATCAAACTTGGTTTTTGCCAATCTACTTGCCAATAAGTTAAAGTCGCACTTGGCATAGTTGCCACAATCTGCATTCCTGCTTGCTTGGCAAGACTGACTGTATCTTTTAAAGAAGCACTTACCGCCATTGGCAAGCGAAACCACTGACCGGCACTGGCGCGTAACACTTTGGGGTTATCTAAATCTACACTATCTGCACTCAGCCACAGCCCCGATGCGCCAGCCGCTGCCGCAGTCCGAATCATCGTCCCCAAATTGCCCGGATCTTGTATAGTTTCCAAAGCTAGCAGCAACCCAGCGAACGGAACTTGCATTGCCGAGCTTCGTTTGGCGGTAGCGATAACACCATCCGGTTGTACTGTCGTAGCGATCGCACTCAATACTTCTTCACTGACAATTTCAAAGCGATCGCACCGACTACTAGCTTGCTCCCAAAGTGCAGAATGAGCCGCTTGCCATTGTAGCGTACAACACACAACTTCCAGCGGATAATTCACCGCACAAGCTTCTTCCAGCAAATGCGTACCTTCCAGTAAAAACAACTCCTGCTTGTGACGCTCCTTCCTTGAGTGTAATTTGCGGATTTGCTTTACTAAAGAATTCTGTAAACTAGTTAACATTAAAAATTATGAGTTATAAGTTAGCAATTCAAAGAAAACAAATTTAACTTTGCGCCTCCTGTACAGACCGGACCGAGCGCGTCTCCACAACTCCTAACTGATATGCGGAACCCGGGACTTGAACCCGGAAGCCTTGCGGCACTAGAACCTGAATCTAGCGCGTCTGCCAATTCCGCCAGTTCCGCTGGCATTATTTAATCACCGTTTTTTATTGTCGCTTATTTTCTAACTTTTGTCAACGCCCTGAGGGTAAAATCAGGAATTGGTAATTGGGCATGGGGCATTGGGGATAGGTTTGGCTGTGCGTTCGGTCAAAAGATAGCCTTTGCACCTGCCGTCCGAAGGGCATAGGTTTGGCTGTGCGTTGCGATCGCTTCTTGCGGACCGACGGGTTCCACAGGCTACAGCACAACCGCGTCGGGTTAAGAGCGCTATCTGCATCTGCCGTCATGGGGCATTGGGCATTTATCCCCCTTGTCTTCCTTGTCCTCCTTGTCCCCCTCTCCCCCCTTCCCCCACTCCCCCACTCCCGCAATACGTTGGCATTACTAGGAGCGCACTTATTTTACAAATGCTTAAAAGGCTTACTCCAAATTGCTTTGGCTCGCCAATTCCACTTAAATTAATGCCAGACCTAGCGCAAAAATGTAGACAAATCGAATCTTTACTGTAGAATCGAAACCAACTTCAAATCTTTAAAATTACTGAATTTCTTTAGGAGAGCAGGCTTATTAATACCAATACCAGCTTACCGGATGCCAAATTACCTGAAGCAGACTCCTCAGTCTTGCAAATCTGGGGTGGGCATCGTTTGCGAGGTCATGTGAAAATTAGTGGGGCAAAAAATTCAGCATTGGTAATCATGGCTGGAGCCTTACTATGTTCGGGAGATTGCCGCATCCGCAACGTTCCATTATTGGCTGATGTCAAGCGGATGGGTCAAGTTTTGTCAGCTTTGGGTCTTCGTTTAGAGCAACACGATGATATTTTAGATATCAACGCTAGCGAAATTACAACGTCCAAAGCTCCTTACGAACTAGTTACCCAGTTGCGGGCGAGTTTTTTTGCCATTGGTGCAATTTTGGCACGACTGGGAGTAGCACAGATGCCATTACCCGGTGGTTGTGCGATTGGGGCAAGACCGGTTGATTTGCATGTCCGGGGACTGCAAGCGATGGGAGCCGAAGTGCAGATAGAACATGGCATTTGTAATGCTTACGTTCCAGGTAGCAATGGTAGGCTCAAAGGAGCCAAAATTTACCTGGACAGCCCCAGCGTTGGTGCAACGGAAACCTTGATGATGGCGGCTACTCTGGCAGATGGGGAAACGACCCTGGAAAATGCTGCACGCGAACCAGAAGTAGTCGATTTGGCGAATTTCTGTAACGCGATGGGAGCAAAAATTCAAGGTGCCGGCACTAGTACGATTACCATCGTCGGTGTTCCCAAATTGCATTCTGTTGACTACTCGATTATTCCCGATCGCATTGAAACAGGTACATTTTTAGTTGCTGGAGCGATCGCGCGATCGGAAATTACCCTCTCACCAGTAGTCCCCGAGCATTTAATCCCAGTACTTGCTAAACTACGAGATATTGGCGTGCCCATAATTCAAGAAGCGCCCGATTGCTTACGCATAATGCCTGCTCAAACTCTGAGAGCAACGGATATTGAAACCTTGCCCCATCCTGGCTTTCCCACGGATATGCAAGCACCATTTATGGCTTTGCTGACCGTAGCAGAAGGCGATAGCATAATCAACGAATCTGTGTTTGAAAATCGCTTGCGTCACGCTTCCGAGTTAAATCGCCTAGGGGCAGACATTCGCGTTAAAGGTAACGCAGCCTTCGTTCGGGGAGTACCGATGTTGTCTGGCGCACCTGTATTAGGTACAGACTTGCGGGCATCAGCAGCCTTAGTCTTGGCAGGACTGGCAGCTGAAGGCAAAACTACAATTCAAGGATTGCGCCATTTAGATCGCGGATACGATCGCCTTGATATCAAGTTGCAGCAATTAGGAGCAAAAATCCTCCGCGTCAGCGAAACACCGACAGATGCAGAATTACCTGCAAAAGCCAGTAATCCTCAAGCGTCGATTTCAACGTAGTGGTTTATGTCATTAGTTTTGAAAATTCGTAGTGAGCGATTTATCGCTCAATTTTAAGCGCAAAGAGCGCTCATTACGAGTAATAGGTAGGGCATCTGCCCTGCCTAATTGTCGTTATACTAACGGTGGGAGGCTGTATATATCCCACCGTTTTTTACTTTCAAGTTCTTCGATTGCTATGTCCTTTTTTAAGACTCAGCTCATTGGTATCAAAGCAGATTCTTTTCGTCATCCTTTAGACT
The DNA here is from genome assembly GCF_050875635.1 of Tolypothrix sp. VBCCA 56010. Lineage (NCBI taxonomy): Bacteria > Bacillati > Cyanobacteriota > Cyanophyceae > Nostocales > Tolypothrichaceae > Tolypothrix > Tolypothrix sp. VBCCA 56010. The sequence continues at coordinate 35,628 of NZ_JBPAOH010000056.1, read as the reverse complement.
TGGAAGCAACTCTTGCTCTCAAGCAGATACCCGGATTAGACATGCTGGTGCGGAATTTGCTCGGACCATTGGCAGAGCAAGTTTTTTATGTAGAAAATATTGCCTCCAGCGTTTTGGTAGGCGAACAACAATTGCCCGATCTACACAAGCTCTTGTTAGAAGCTTGTAAAATACTGGATATGGAGCCTCCTCAACTTTACATCCGCCAACATCCGGCTCCCAACGCTTATACTTTTGCCATGCGGGGGAAACAGCCTTTTATTGTCGTACACACTTCGCTGATCGATCTACTTACCCCTCTTGAAATTCAGGCAGTGATTGCCCATGAGTTAGGACATCTTAAGTGCGATCACAGCGTTTACCTGACTCCGGTAAATTTATTGGTATTAGCAGCCGCAAGTCTACCAAATATAGGAGCAGTGCTAGCACAAAGCATACAAGCACAACTTTTAGAATGGGTACGCTGTGCTGAGTTTACATGCGATCGCGCCGCATTATTAGCCACCCAAGATCCCAAAGTTGTCATGTCAGTCTTGATGAAGCTTGCCGGTGGTTCGCCAACATTAGCACCCCAACTCAACCTTGATGCCTTTGTCGCCCAAGCCCGCGCTTACGATGATATCAGCAAGACCGAATTGGGTGAAATGGTCAAAGTCGCTCGCACCGCTCAATTATCGCATCCAGTGCCAGTACTGCGGGCGCGAGAAATTGATCGCTGGGCAAGCAGCAAAGAATATCAAAAGTTGTTGCATTCGTCAGAAAAAGAGTATAATAGTGAAGTTGCACCCAAGGGCGGGTGGCGAAACTGGTAGACGCATCACACTCAAAATGTGACGATCGTGAGATCATAGGAGTTCGATTCTCCTCCTGCCCACTGTAAAAATATAGATAAATATAGGGTTTCAGCCAACCTATCTGGAACCCTATATTTTTAGTTCTGTTTTTTATTGACTATTTGACGATGACTTAACTATGATCTTTGTACTCGCCACAGTTCATAGTCAAGGCAAAGTAATGAACCCACAACAAAAAGGATTTGAAGGTTCTGTAGGTATCGAAACTTTCCAAGGTAGGTTACGGTTGCGGTTGCCACGTCAACTTTACGGTGGTAAACAGAAATACTTGACACTAAGTTTAGATGATAGTCCGGAAAATCAGCAGCTAGCTAAGAATAAAGTAAAGCAAATCGAGGCTGATATTGCTGGTGATTTGTTTGACCTCACACTGGTTAAGTACAGGTCACAAACTCATATAAGGTTAGTCCAGCTACAAGAAGAAACACACAAAGCACTAACATTGCTTGAACTGTGGGATAAATATACTGAGTACCGCAAACCACAAATAGCCCCTACTACCTTTCTACATAGCTATCAAAAACGGTATTTAAACGCAATACAAGAACTGCCAACTCAAGATTTAAGCAACGCTGTTGACATTCGTGACTATCTACTAAAAACAAAAACTCCAAGCACTGCCAAACAGTTACTAATTCAATTTAATGCCTGTTGCGAATGGGGTGTTAAAGTCTCACTTGTCACTGATAACCCTTTTAAGGGAATGGTTGAAAAAATCAAGATAGTCAAAGATGAAACAGAAATAATTGATCCATTTAGTCATGCTGAACGTGACGCTATAATCTCTGCTTTCCTCGATCATCCGAGACATTGCTACTACGCACCTTACATAAAGTTCTTGTTTATGACTGGTTGCAGAACCTCAGAAGCCATCGGGTTGCAATGGAAACACATTAATCATGACTGTACGCAAATTACATTCTCTGAGGCAATGTCAAAAGGTATTCGTAAAGATACTAAAACTCACAAAAGTCGGAAATTTCCTTGCAATGCCAAATTACAGTATCTACTGCTAGACATTCGTCCTAAAAACTATAAGTCTGATGAGTTAGTATTTCCTAATCGTAAGGGTCAACCTATTAATGCTGCTACCTTTCTACATAATGTGTGGAGTGGTGAGGAAAGTAAGGGAAAGGTAGGTATTGTAACTGGGCTAGTCAAAGAAGGCAAAATAGAACGTTACCGTCCTCAGTACAACACCCGTCATACATTTGTGAGTATGGCGTTAGAAGCTGGTGTAAGTGTTGTACAAGTAGCCAAATGGGTTGGAAATTCACCAGAGATAATTATGAAGCACTACGCAGGGACAATCAAACACGTACAAGTTCCCGAATTTTAACAAGATAAAGTTTTAGATAAGCTACTTAGATGCTTTTTGCCATCAATAACGAACTGTTATTCGTGTGAGCATAATATATTGTGCTTCGTGGGATGTATATCACCCACAGCAGAAGCACTATCTCAAGCAAAAATTAGGTTATAGGAAAAAGATATAGCTGTTACAAGGGTTAAATTAGCCTGTAATATTGCCTATCGAGAGTTTTCACCCTTTTTTTCCTTCATCTGGATATTAAATAAATTTATAAGTATTTTTTGCGATTTATATATTTAATTCCGGATCGCGGTGGAAAAATCATGAATATATAAGAGAAGTTAGCAAGCGCTTATTTATCGCTATCAATTATTGGATGGATTCTCTCGTCTAGTTTTAATTGAAGCAATAAAATAGCCCGGATAGTTTCTGTTACGCAGTGTATAGGAGAAAGAAACTTGAAACGCCAACGTGGTTGTCATTGCCAATGATAAATGTAAATGAGGGTTTACTTTTTTGAATGACGATGCAGCATGGATAACCGCTTATCAAACTGCACAAAATTAACTTAATTGCAGCCGTTTTTCATCATGATGTTTGTTCACCTCTACGATATTGATTTGACGATGGGATAATTACGATATAAAATGTATATAGTGAATATTAACTGCAAGGTAAATAAATTATCAGCGACTTCGCAATAATAAAAGTTTGGTTATCTTACTCCACTGATTTTTACTTAAGAGAGGTTAATAATTATGCGATTAAAGAGATGGGAATCTCCCCGTTGCGAAGGCAGAAACGATAAAGGTAGAGGTGGTTCTGCAAGACAGCGACAACTTAAAAAACAACGACAGATGTTGCGAAAAAGGCTGAAAGAAGCCGACAACGTAGACAATCGCAAAAACAATAAACAGGGGGAAGAAAAGTTAATCTTCCCCCTATTTTTTGGGACTTTTCTCTAAAGTTAGAAGATTGGTGTTATTTAAGCTACGTAACAGCAGATTGTTTGTTAATTCATCAAAATATTAAATATAAATTCTAATTAACATTTGCAATCCTCAAGTATTAAGGTTTGCCTGTTCGACTGTCTAAGATTTCGCACTGATGCCTGAATTTTTGTGTGAAGTAAATATTTGTTTTTCTAATTTTAAAGCGATTGTAATGCTTACGTAAACAAATTAAAAAGGAAATGTAAAGTTAAGATAAATTTTGCAGAAAAATTACTAATTTTGCTTTTTTATAGAGTAAATTACTATACAGGCGAAGAAGAAATAATAATTACCAGGGAAGCCAAGAATTTACAGTAAAAGCTATTGCATCTCCATGTGTTAACTTCAACCATGCTTCAACCCTTGAAAAAAGTCAGTCATTTATGAAATCTGACATTTTCAATATTTGGAATGGTTAGTCGTTGTTCTGAATTTTCATTTGACACAAGGAGTGACTTAATGGTGGGAATTTTTCTACCTAAACAAAGAGTGCTTGATTTTCCGATTACAGCTTTACGTTTTGAAGACCAGATACAGACTATACTTAGGTGGGCGATCGCTCGCGAAAGTAAGACAGTTTGCGTAGCCAACGTACATATGCTGATGGAGGCGCATTGGAATCCAGAGTTTGCTAGTGTTTTAAACAATGCAGATATAATCACTCCTGATGGGATGCCTTTGGTTTGGATGATGAGGCTTTTGGGAGTGCGTTACCAAGACCGCGTAGCGGGGATGGATATTTTCTTAGCTTTGTGTAAGCTAGCGCAAACACAAAACGTCAGTGTTTTCTTTGCGGGTTCTCAACCAGATATTCTTTCTTTGATGCAAAAAAGGTTAGAGCAGGAATTTCCTAAGTTGAAAATTGCAGGGATGGAACCTTTGCCCTTTCGTCCTTTGACTGAAACTGAAGACAAAGCTTTGATTAAGATGATCAACAACAGTGGTGCTGGTTTAGTGTTCGTATCTCTGGGTTGTCCAAAACAAGAAAAATGGATGGCTCAACATCAAGATAAAATCAAGGCGGTAATGATTGGCGTCGGTGGAGTTTTCCCTGTTTATGCAGGAATCCATAAACGCGCACCCCGCTTGGTGCGAGACTTAGGTTTTGAATGGCTGTATCGCTGGCTTCAAGAACCTCGGCGTCTCTGGAATCGTTATACACAGACGATTCCAGCTTTTATGTGGTTGGCTTTAAAGCAACTTTTAATGTCGAGTTCTTTTAGTACTCCATTTCGTATCCGCGAACGCTATTTGGGATGGAGAGATTAGTAATTGTGGAGAGTTGAAGTAAGCGCGATCGCTCCTTACTTATACGAAGAGCCAAGATGTGTCTGCTCAACTTCTATCAGGGTACATCATATACCTTTTGCAAGCATTTATAGAGAAGGCTGCTTTGACAAAATACGAAAGAATTTTTGGTACAAACAGTAGAATTGGAACTAGTGAACAGAAATACAAGACCTGTTTTAAGGAGCGATCGCTCTTTTTAAATCCCGATGTCTCATGTTATCTGCCTAAAAATAGCAAAGCGTGAAAATTATGAAATTTGCTGAAAAAATACCCGGATGTGCTACGTGTTTCTTTGGATAAGTAGGCAGTTAAGCGAGCGAAAACCCCTTAATTTTTCAGGTGCTAGTAGACAGGCTTCAATAACCCAACTTATCTACCTACTTTGATTTGTTTGTGTATTTTTGTTTGGGAAATGCTCATAGTTTAGTGAATTTATAGTGTCCTATTGGGTCTTACGCAGAAGTTCATGAAAAATCTTTTTTCTGGTGGAAAAAATGATAAATATTTCCGCACCGATCATCTGAAGGATGACCTCAAGAGGCGCTCTGTTCGTGGTGGTGCAGTCACAATGGTTGCCCAAGTTTTCAAGTTCAGCTTGAACTTAACCTCTGGCGTGGTATTGGCTCGATTGCTGACACCGCAAGATTACGGCTTATTCGGTATGGTGACTGCGGTTACTGGGTTCGTCAGCCTCTTTAAAGACTTAGGTTTGTCGATGGCAACAGTTCAAAAGGAGGAAATTACTCACGAGCAAGTTAGTATCCTATTTTGGGTCAATGTGGCAGTCAGTGTCATAACTGCGTTAATAACTGTGGCGATCGCACCGGCAATCGCCTGGTTTTATCAGGAACCGCGATTAATTTGGATTACCCTTGCTCTATCAATTGGAATTATCATTGGTGGGTTAGGCGTTCAACATAGTGCCTTGCTCAATCGCCAGATGCAGTACAAAGCGCTGATGTTCAATGATATTCTCTCCATGTTCAGTGGCATTTTATCTGGAATTGTTGCCGCTTGGTATGGAGCAGAGTACTGGGCATTGGTGATTGTGCCCTTGATATCAGGAGTTGTTAGCACTACAGGATTTTGGATTGCCTGTAGTTGGCGTCCAGGGTTGCCTACGCGGCGATCAGGTGTACGCTCCATGCTGAAATTTGGTGGTAACTTGACTGGGGCTAATATAATTAATTACCTTGCCCGTAATGTTGATAACGTACTGATTGGGAAAGTTTGGGGCGCTGAACAGTTAGGTTTGTATAGTAAAGCTTACCAATTACTGCTGCTACCACTACAACAAATTAATGCACCCATCTCCACCGTCGCTGTACCTACTTTAAGCAGATTAGTAGAGTCTCCAAAGCGTTATCGAGATGCCTATATTCAGGTTCTGCAAGTATTATCGCTTCTGACACTGCCACTGGTGGTTTTTATGATATCCACTTCAGATTGGATAGTGTGGTTACTTTTGGGATCTCAATGGAGCGAAGCCAGCAACATATTTGCTTTACTGGGCATCATAGCTCTGACTCAACCTGTGTCACAGTCTACTAGCTGGATTTTTCTTACTCAAAATCGTACCAATCATTTATTCCAAGTGGGGGCAATAAATGGAGGTTTAGCAATAGCTGCAATTGTTGCAGGTTTACCGTGGGGTGCTAAAGGTGTAGCATTGTCCTATTCAGTCAGTGGTTTATTAATTCGTACACCATTACTATTTTGGTTTGTTGGACGAGCAGGAGCGGTACGTTCCGGTGATATATACCGCACAATAGCACCTTTCATAGTTGCTGCTATAACTGCGTTGTTGGCAGTATTTGGATTTCGTAAATGGGTGGAAATTTCAAATCCGTTGCTGGGTTTAGCTATAGCTTTCGCAATCAATGCAGGCATTACATTACTCATTATTGTTGCACTACCTTCTGGAAGGCAATCTCTCAAGAATGTCCGGGAATTAGTTAATATTTTCAATAAAAAAGGTAAGTAATGCCATGATTGATAAAATTATTAATCAGTAACGTCAGCTTTTTCGCAACTTATAAAAGTTAGGACAAGCAGCTTTAGAGGTTGGAGCTTTACCAAATAAACAATGTTTATGTCTTGAGCGATCAAAACTTAAGTCCATGTCTATATTAGTAGTCAAGTATTATGAAAATTTTAGTTGAACAGAGCGGCTATAACCTAACTAATGTTGGGGATTTAGCCATGCTTCAAGTTGCAGTAGAAAGGTTAAAAAGTTTCTGGCCCAATGCCTCGATTACAATCTTCACAAAAGCACCAGAAAAGCTTTATGAATACTGTCCAGATACCCTACCTTTGTTACCATCTGGTCGTCAACTATGGATAGGACCTCCCTTACACTTTGTTCACAATCTTATACCAAGTTCTAAAAGTACTCAATTTTGGAGACATTTAGAATACGAAATTAGGAGAAAATACCCATATTTATTGCGGAAACTCATAGATTTTAAATTGAAAAGAAAGCCAGAGCAACATAAACAGTTTGATAAATTTATGGAGGTAGTTTTTAATGCCGATCTAGTAGTCGCTACGGGTGGAGGATATATTACTGATACATTTAAAGTTTGTACAATTGCGGCTTTAGAGACTTTAGAGTTAGCAAATCATCTTGGCAAGCCGACAGTTATGCTTGGTCAAGGTCTTGGACCAATTAATAGTCCAGACCTTATTAATATGGCAAAAGATGTTCTTCCATCAGTAGATTTAATTTCTCTAAGAGAGAAACGAGCTGGAGTTCCACTGCTTAAGTCGCTTGGTGTTTCTCAGGAACGAGTTATTACAACAGGTGATGATGCTATCGAATTAGCTTACAGATATCGCAATACAGCTCTTGGTGATGGAATTGGCGTAAATCTTAGGATTGCTGAGTATTCAGGTGTAAACTCTTCTCTGCTCGAAACAGTTCGATTAGCCTTACACGATGCAGCTAAAAAATGGGATGCTCCATTGATACCTGCACCAATTGACCATTCATCTTCCGAGGGTTTCATAGAATCTGACAGTGTAACTATCCAAAAGCTTTTAAAAGGTTATGACGACAATTCCGATGGTGGACAAAACCTAAATACACCGCTCAAAGTCATTAAGCAGATAGGTTGCTGTCGGGTAGTTGTTACTGGTAGTTATCATGCAGGTGTTTTTGCCCTTTCTCAAGGTATACCAGTCATTGCTTTGGCTAAGTCTGAGTACTACGTAGATAAGTTTTACGGACTAGCAGATCAGTTTGGTGTGGGTTGCGAAGTTCTTTTGTTGAATGATCCGGAATTAGAAAAAAAGTTAGTAGAGAGTATCACTCACGCCTGGGAATCAGCCGAGCAGTTAAAACCGCAGTTATTGGAAGCTGCTAAACGACAAATTGAACTGGCACACACTGCATACAAAAGAGTGTTTGACCTGGTTAATTCTCGATAAATTCTCCATATCGTAGACAAAGATTAGCTTAATCTCAATAGATTTTTATAATAAGGCTTGCTTTTTGCTATGGAACTAGCTGTCAGCGTCATCATCTGTACTCATAATCCCAAGAGTGATTATTTTGATAAAGTTTTAGCGGCACTTAGATCCCAGACTTTGCTGTTTGAACAATGGGAACTGTTGCTAATTGATAATGCAAGCGAGCAATTACTCTCCTCAGTTATTGACCTGAGCTGGCATCCTAAAGCCCGCCATCTTCGAGAAGAAGAACTAGGTCTTACACCTGCTCGGTTGCGTGGGATTCGGGAAGCTAAAGCTGAAACACTGGTTTTCGTTGATGATGATAACGTTTTGGAATCAGACTATCTTGAAGTCGCTTTGCAAATCAGTAAAGACTACCCAATGATTGCTGTTTGGGGTGGACAAACTATACCTGAATTTGAAGTAATACCTCCAGATTGGACAAAACGTTACTGGGGATATTTAGCTGTACGAGAGTTTGAGCAGGAGAGATGGTCAAATTTGATACACCAACATGAGACAACTCCTTACGGTGCTGGATTGTGCGTGCGAAAAATAGTAGCAGAGAAGTATGCCTATCTAGTCAAACACGATCCAATGCGGTTGGGTTTAGGTCGAAAGGGTTCTGATAATAAGGCTCGTATATTATTTGCCTGCGAGGACACAGATATAGCATTTACCTCCTGTGATATGGGTTTCGGCACAGGAATTTTTACAGCTTTACGGCTAAAACACCTTATTCCAGCAAGTCGTATTACTGAGGAATATTTAGAAAGAATAGTTGAAGGAACTACGTACTCTCTCACAATTTTAGAGTCCTTTCGAGGTAAAATCCCGAATTCACAGGAACCATTGTGGAAAATAAAATTATCTGAATATTACCGACTTTGGAAGATGCATCCTAAGGAGCGTCGTCTTTTTAAAGCTCAGATAAGGGGCAAAGCTTTAGCCGTTCAAAAAATATTAAATCCTCAATAAAAAGCATTCGATTGGATGATTGTAATTTGTTGAGTGTTTGTAGGTAAATACAAGTGTTTCTAGTTATACAATTATGATTTATAGTATGGCTACTAGTCTTCAATCTGAAAAGCTTCCATTGGTGAGCATACTCATCAATAACTATAATTATGCTCGCTTTTTGAAAGAAGCAATCGACAGCGCTCTCAACCAAACATATCCAAATATTGAAGTCATTGTGGTGGATGATGGCTCAAAGGATAATTCAAAAGAAATCATTACCAGTTACGGAGATAAAATCATTGCAGTATTAAAGGAGAACGGCGGACAAGCTTCTGCATTTAACGCAGGGTTTGAAGCTAGCAAGGGTGAAATTATATGTTTTCTGGATGCTGATGATACATTTTACGCTCATAAGGTAAGCAAAATAATAGATTTATTTGCTCAGGTCACTGCAAAAACTGCGGATGTAACTATCTTTAATTATCTCAAAGCTGTGGATGAGAATGGTTCACCTCTTGAAATTGATATAAATAGTAGGGGTGAATTACCAGACCTCAACAAACGCAGGGCTAAAAGCAAGCCTAAAGATGGAGAGTTATATAAAATTAGTACTTCCACAGAAGTCTATGACCATGCACGTAAGTATAGATATATTCCCTATCTTGGTTCACCTACGAGCGGTCTTGCCATGACTCGCTCCCTTGCAGAGCGAATATTTCCTTTGCCATGCGAAGGAGTGAGAACATCAGCAGATGATTTTCTCGTCAAAGCAGCAGCATTACTAGGAGACGTTTATTCAACAGAATATGTACTTTCTCAGTACCGAGTTCACAGCAACAACAATTGGTATGGACAAAAAAATATTAAATCAGCAGAATTCTGCAATGCATTAGATCAGTTTTTAAATTATAAGCTAAAGATTGATGGAAGAAAAGCTGTTTTGTCTTATTTTGATTCAATGCATTCTCATCGTTATTATACAGCACAGTCTGGAGATTATAATTGTAATAATAAACTAGTTAAATTAGCAATAACAGTAATTAAATGGCATATGGACTTAAGAACAATTAACTTTTTTGTGAAAACAATCTTGACAATCCTTTCTGTAAAATTAAAAATTAATAATGCTTCAGCGCAAACCAAAAGCTTTAGTTAAAATGATAAATTCGCTATTCGTTACTTTTATAGAGTGAATAGTATTTAGTCAAATAATTGATAAAAAATGCCTCAAAATTTTGATTTTTATTCTATGTATTTTTTTTAGATATTTTTCCGATGAAATTAAGTTAGGTAAAATAAACGATGAAGCTGGCTTACGTAACAAACTACAGTCCATTAGAGATAAAGAATTGGTCTGGTCTTTCTTATTACATTGCTCAAACACTTAACCACCAATCCATTCCTCTTGAGTATATTGGACCCCTGAAGGATAAGTTTTTTTTGAAAGCTGTGCGTAAAGGCAAGCGTCATTACAATGAATTTTTTCATGGGAAGACATATCTCAAAGACCCAGAACCTATAATTTTGAAGGAGTATGCAAAGCAGGTCTCTCAGAAGTTATCTGAGGTAAAAACGGATGTCGTGTTTAGCATAACACCCAATCCCATTGCTTATCTGGAATGCAATCAGCCAACGGTATTTTGGGCAGATTCTACCTTTGCGGCTCTAGTAGATTTCTACCCCCACTACAGTAATCTCTGTAGAGAAACAATTGAGCACGGGCACTTAACGGAGAATCTCGTCTTGCAGAAATGCAAATTAGCTATCTACGCATCTGAATGGGCGGCTCGCTCGGCTGTTGAGGATTACAACGCCGATCCATCCAAAGTCAAAGTTGTACCTTTTGGCGCAAACCTTGAGAACTACCAGAGCGTTGATGAAGTCAAAGATTTAATTGAGTCTAGACCATCAAACAAGTGTAACTTGCTGTTTCTCGGTGTTGATTGGTTTCGTAAAGGGGGGGATATTGCCTTTGAAGTGACTAAAGCTTTGAATCAGTCAGGCTTGAATACAGAATTAACAGTTGTTGGCTGCCAACCGATTATTGATGAACCACTTCCAAGTTACGTCAAACCTCTCGGTTTCATCAGTAAATCCACTGTAGAAGGCAAACAGAAGATATCTCAATTGCTGGCTGAATCGCACTTCTTAATTTTACCTTCAAGAGCAGAGTGCTTCGGGGTGGTTTTTTGCGAAGCTAGCTCCTTTGGAGTTCCATCCCTCGCTACCAAAGCAGGTGGTATTCCCACAGCAGTAACAGACGATGTTAATGGCAAGTTATTTGCTCTAGATGCCAATATCAGCGAATACTGCAAATACATTTCAGACTTATTTGTTAACTACTCAGAATACAAAAAGCTAGCTCTTTCCAGTTTTCATGAATATCAATCACGTCTTAATTGGGCGGTAGCGGGACAAACCGTGAAGAACTTACTGAGGAACCTGTAGGTTGTTGAGTACGTGTTTTTACTAGTTTGCAAGATGGAGAAGATGTAAGCATGGAGGTTAAGCTCCTAGTTAGTATCATAATCAACAACTACAACTATGAGCGCTTCTTAGCAGAAGCGATTGATAGCGCTCTGGCTCAAAGTTATCCCCATATCGAAGTCATTGTCGTTGATGACTGCTCGACTGACAACTCCCGCGATGTTATCGCCAAGTACGGTGATAAAATTATTCCCATACTTCATCAAGAAAATGGCAAACAAGCCGCAGCCTTTAACAGTGGATTTGCTATCAGTCAAGGCGAGATTGTCATTTTTCTAGATTCCGACGACTACCTTTTACCTTATGCTGTTGAACATATTGTCGCAGTGTGGAAACCGGAACTTGCTAAAGTGCATTACCGACTAGCGGTAGTGGATGGCGCAAAACAACCTCTTGGTTATTCCTACCCTCAAGGTAGCAAACCGCTAGCAAGTGGCGAAGTGTGGCGGACATTGCTAGAAGTTGGTCGTTATATCGGTGTACCGACTAGTGGTAACGCCATTAACCGTAAAGCGCTGATGCAAGTTTTTCCTATTTCCGAGCAATACAAGTTGACAGCTGATGACTATCTATCAACCCTGATTCCTTTTTATGGGGAAGTCGTCGCTATCGAAGAACCGCTGGGAGCTTACCGAATTCATAATAGCAATCAATGGGCTTTGGCAACGGTAACGGGCGCTCGCTTCCAAAGATTTATAAGACACGATCTGGAAAAATATGCCCTGTTAGAACTCAAGGCAAAGGAATTAGGTTATGAACTGCCTAAAGACCTGAAACTTCGCTCTTGGGGGCGTTGGTGGGTTCTTTTGGCTTCTTTCCGGTTAGACCCTCAAAATCACCCTATTCCTTCAGATCGTTTGCTCCCCTTGGTCTACATGGGTATTATTTCACTCTGGAAATATTCAGATTTTAACTGGCAGAAGCGACTAATTTTTAGCGTTTGGTTTATTTGGGTTGGATTCTTGCCTCTGCCCTTGGCAAAAATGGCAATTACCTGGTTGTTTGTCCCACATAAGCGCCCTAAACTATGGAGTGGGCATAAGAAGCAGGTAATTGCACACTCTGCAAAGGAAAAGCTAGTATGACCGATTCATGCTTGCACTTACTTTCTATCAGTCCCACCTCGTTATGTAGTTGGTGTGACGAAAGGAAAGCTCAATACGAATGCGATACAATTGTGAGCGCTGAAACAAAAAAGAATTCAAATTTCTAATTCAAATCTCTATAAGAGGTATATTTATGTATTTCGAGCGGCTGAAACGATTCCTTGCTCGCCCAGATGTCAAACAAAATCCAGCGAAAGCACTTCTGAAGCGTTTATGGTGGCGACTAAGATGGACTCTAACTGATAAACCCTATGTCATTCAGTTTACAAAAAACTTAAAAATTGGCGTACCTAAAACTGGATCTGCCTCTCTTATTTACTATCAAGGATACTCGGAATTAGAAACAGCGGATTTTATTCACCACTTTCTTCGTCCGGGGATGGTAGTAGTGGATGTTGGAGCGCACATTGGTGAGTATACACTACTAGCTGCCGAGAAAGTGGGAACTACGGGTGAAGTACATGCCTTTGAACCACAATCTCATTTATTTCCTATCCTCAGTAACAACGTACAGATGAATCAATTGAGCAATGTTACCCTCAATTGTGCTGCGGTTAGTAATGCCATTGGTGAAATAGAATTTGAAGTTTTTGATGAACCATCTGTCTCATCAATTCGCAAACAAACACAACTGAGTCAAGATGCAAAGCTGGTGAAAGTTGCTTGCACATCTCTTGACACCTATTGGTCAAATCAGCAGCGTCAGATAGACCTAATTAAAGTTGATGTTGAAGGTGCCGAAAAAATGGTATTTCAAGGCGCAGAAAAAATCCTCAATCAACCTTCTACCAAAGCATCCACTTGGCTATTTGAGTATTCTCCCAAGGGCTATGCTAGCTTTGGTTATCGACCTAGCGATTTGTTAGAACTACTCAAACGCCACGATTACAAAGTTTGGCAATACTGTGGCAATGGAAAAATTACAGATTTTGATCCAGCAGCTTCTTCCATAACAGGAATTATCAATTTGATTGCCGCCAAAGATAAAACTTACTTGTTATCTCTGCTGCAAGGTGAAAATATCTCCATTTCTGAATATGCCCAAACTTAGGTATCTCCTATGAAGATTTCACCCATCCGAGTACTTTTTGTCAGTCATACTTATGTTGTTGGTGTCAATCAAGGTAAACTTGACGCGATCGCCGCAACTGATCAAGCAGAAGTCGGTTTGCTAGTTCCCAAACAATGGAAAGCTGTACAGTGGAACAAAAAATTTGCAGTTGAGAAGCCATATCCGCGTATTCGCCTTTATCCATCTCCAGTATTGTTTTCCGGACGAGTCGGTGCTTATATCTATTCGCCCTTAGCAGTCTTAAAAGCAATCATCGATTTCCGCCCTGACATTATCCAAGTTGAGCAAGAAGTCTTTTCCCTTTCAGCTTTGGAAATTACCATTTTCGCTCGGCTACTCAACAAAAGTGTGGTTTTCTTCGGTTGGGAGAACATGGATCGACGACTATCACCGCTGCGCCGATGGATACGTCAGTTCGTTCTCAAAACAGCAAAATATATCATTGCTGGCAATTGTGAAGGCGGGGAATTGGTCAAACAATGGGGTTATCAAGGACCTGTGGAAGTGATGCCCCAAATGGGAGTTGATACTGAGCTGTTTACACCTCGACCACCAGAGCAAAAGAATTCTGAGTTTTGCATTGGCTTTGTGGGACGTTTGTCTTATCAAAAAGGTATTGATGTATTAATAGCTGCGGCTCACCTGCTGCGCGAGCAAGGTTACAACTTCCGCGTTATTCTCTGCGGTTCTGGTAATGATGAATTAATCTTCAGACAAGAAGCGCAAAAATATGGTGTAGATGAACTCATCACCTGGCAAGGTGGAGTCCGACACGATGAAGTTCCCCAAGAAATTAAAAAATTTGATGTCTTGGTTTTGCCTTCACGCACCGTTACCACCTGGAAAGAGCAATTTGGTCATGTCTTAATTGAGGCAATGGCAACGGGAATACCGGTAGTTGGCTCTGACTGTGGAGAAATTCCCAACGTTATTGGTCGTTCGGATCTAGTATTTACCGAAGGAAATGCTCAAGAACTAGCAGCAATTTTGGCACGTCTGATTTCCGATCCAGCTTGGTGGTCAGAAGTTGCAAATTACAGCCTTAACAGAGTTTATCAGCACTACAGTCATAAACGAATTGCTGAACGATTAATTGAACTGTGGAGCAATATCCTCACACAGCAGGGTGGCTCAGTAGCATCGGCTATACCAGCATCCAATTCTCACAGCATGGAGATACAAAGTGAGTAAAGCTATGCGTATAGCAATTGTCCGGAGAGCTTTACAAGCTTCTTTAAGCATGGATGTTTATGCCGATGGTTTGGTCAGCGGTCTTAAAACTGTTCGACCAGACTGGGAAATTCTGGAATTAGCTCCGATAGCGGCACAAAAGCAAAAAAGAAGTTCTTTGTTAAACGGTTTGGGGAAATATTATCAACGCTACTGGCACTACCCGCAAACTGTTAAAAAGCAGGAAGTAGACATTTTTCATGTTATTGACCACAGTGATGGTCATCTTGTCTACTGGCTAAAAAACACTGGCAAGCCCATCATAGTAACGTGCCACGATTTAATTAATTTTCTCCAGCCGGAGAATGTTTCTTCCCAAGCAATTATTCCCAGTGTCAGCATGGCAGCTTGGAAGTATGCTGTTAGGGGGATACGTCAAGCTAATCGTATTATTACCGTCTCGGCTCACACTGCTAAAGATGCTGTAAAACTTCTTGATGTTAAACGAGAAGATTTAATTGTTGTCCCTAATGCCGTTGAATCAATATTTTATCCACTTTCAGAAACACAAATAGAAGTTTTTCGCCGGCAACATCACATTTCACCTGAGACAATCTGCTTACTCAATGTTGGCTCCAATCAGCCTCGTAAAAATGTCTTTACTATCTTAAAAGCGCTTGGGATTCTCAAAGAGCAAAAATTACCTTTTCATTTTTGGAAAGCGGGTGCTGACTTTACTGTTGAGCAAAAACAATTTATTCAAACTCATAATTTGGAGGATTTTGTCAGTTATTTGGGCAAACCGGATAAATCGATTTTGGTTCAGCTTTACAACGCTGCTGATGTCCTGATTGCCCCATCTGTTTATGAAGGATTTGGCATGACGATTTTGGAAGCGATGGCTTGTGGAACAGCCGTGATTACTTCTAATGTGACATCGTTACCGGAAGTTGCGGGTGATGCGGCTATTTTGGTCAATCCTACTGATGTTTTAGCGATCGCCAAGGCTGTACGACATCTTTATGAAGACTCTTCTTATCGTCAATCATTAGTTGAACAAGGTTTAGCAAGGGTGAAACTGTTTTCTTGGGAACAGACAGCAGAAAAAGTCGCTCAAGTCTATGAAAAAGTTATCGGGGACACATAAGGAGATATTTTAAATGCGCGTATTAAGTATACATAATCGCTATCAGATTCGCGGTGGAGAAGATGAATCTAGCGAATCAGAACAAAGACTATTGCGGGAAATGGGACATAACGTTGATGTGTATGAAGAGAACAACGATCGCGTTGCATCGATAAATCCTGCACAGATAGCGTTAAAAACAATCTGGTCAAATGAAGCACACGCAACCGTCAAGCAACGACTGCAAAGTTCAAGCTACGATCTCGTCCACATCCAAAATTTTTTCCCTTTAATTTCTCCCTCTGTGTACTACGCAGCCAAGGAACAGAAAGTGCCTGTAGTCCAAAGTTTGCGAAATTACCGTCTTCTGTGTCCCAATGCTCTGTTTTTTCGTGATGGGACAGTGTGTGAAGACTGTTTGGGCAAGTTCATTCCCTATCCTGGAGTGCAGCATGGCTGCTATCGCGAGAGCAAAATTGCCACGTCCGGTGTAGCGACAATGCTCACCGTACATCGGGCGATGAACACTTGGACCGAGATGGTAGACCTATATATTACCTTGACTGAGTTTGCACGGCAGAAAATGATTCAAGGTGGTTTGCCAGCCAAAAAGATAGTCGTTAAGCCGAATTTTGTTCATCCCGATCCTGGAGTCGGAGAAGGACGAGGTGACTATGCCCTTTTTGTAGGTAGACTGTCTGTGGAAAAGGGGCTGGATACGCTGTTGGCAGCCTGGGAACATTTGAAAGAACCGATACCACTGAAGATTATCGGCGATGGTCCGTTATCTGAGCAAGTGATAGCAGCAGCAAAACGACTTCCACAAGTTGAATGGCTGGGACGCAAATCTATGTCAGAAGTTCATGCGCTGATGGGAGAAGCCATGTTTTTAATTTTCCCTTCCAAATGGTATGAAACCTTTGGTCGCGTAGCTGTTGAAGCGTTTGCTAAAGGAACTCCTGTGATTGCTGCGAATATTGGTGCGATCGCAGAGTTAGTAGATTCTGGTCGAACAGGTCTGCATTTTTCCCCTGGCGATCCCCACAGTTTAGCTGCTCGGGTGGAATGGGCTTTAACACACCCAACAGAAATGGCTCAAATGCGCCTTGAAGTGCGGGCGGAGTTTGAAGCTAAGTACACCGCTCAAAATAACTACCAACAATTGATGGAGATTTACAGCAAAGTTCGTACTTACAGCAATTCAAATTAATGTGTGAAAATATCCAATTCAATCATACCAAAAATATATGAATAATGAACTGGAATTGTTCAAAAAAAAATCTGATATTATCAAAAATTCAACATTACTTTTAATAGCATTTGCTACTGTTTTCTTTCCCCGGTTACTAGATACATTAGGTTTTCCACCCCCGATTAACTTTGTCCACTTTGTTATTGTTCCTTTCGCCAGCGGATTGGTACTCTTTCAAGCTAGAACAAAGAATCGCAATCAATTTTCCATTTCCATGAGTCTTCTGTTTGGTTTGGCAATTCTATTCGGAGTGACAATAGTCAGCACCCAAGTGAATAATGCTGGGATTATCAATTTGTTTTTAGAATATTTACTGCTGACTGAGCCTTATATGTTTTTGCTGGCGTTAATTTTTATCCCTATGGATAAAAGTAGTTTTACACAATTTAGAAATTGGTTCATATGGTTTTCTTGTTTTCACATCTTTTTGGCACTCCTCCAGAAACTTCTCTTACAAATCGGCATCATGCGTACAACCACTATGGGTATTCCTTGGGATAATATCCAAGGAGTTTTTTATCTTTCGGGAAGCGGTCATGTTGTCGGTGCTTCTGTCTCTATATCTTTTGGACTTTATTATCTGGTCAGTGCCAAAAATTCTCCGCTTTGGCTCCGCGCTTCAGTTTTCATGGCAGCTTTTCTTCAGCTTTTATTTGCCGATGCCAAACAGGTACTATTAGTATCGATGGTATCCTGGGGTATCTTGATTCTCATTAATGTAAAAGATATTAAACTAACCATTCAGTATTTGGTAGCTGCAATTGTAATTTCTTGGATATTAATATGGTGTGTGCAAAATTTAGAACTATTTCGCGCTTTTAAAACTTGGATTAGACCAGAGCTTTACGGTCCTGACGGAGAGGCAACTATACTCAAAACTACAGGAATTAAGATGATTTACTCTTACTACAAATCCCCCTTCAATTGGCTGTTTGGTCTGGGTCCCGGACACACTATTGGTAGACTAGGAGGATGGATGTTGAGTAAATATTGGGATTTATTAAAACCATTAGGTGCTACTATTCATCCTGTAAGTCAACAGATATCGGATGTAGTCTGGGGTAGCTTATTAGGTCGCAGTTCTAGTATGTTCTCACCTTTATTCGGCTGGGCTGGTATTTGGGGAGATTTAGGATTCTTGGGTTTAGGAGCATACTTGTATCTATTCTCTATTGTTTGGCGTCGGCTTTGTTTAGATGACTTTTCCAAGTTTTTGATGCTGAATGTGCTGATTCACGGTTTGATTTTCTCTCAGATGGAAGAACCAGGTTATATGCTATTTGTAACTGGATTAATTGGTTTGCAATGGCAGGAACGCAGAATTGCCAAAGCTTTTAAAGACCGTCCATATATGGGTGTAGATATAAACCGTTCTTTCAAACTGGGATGAAGTACTTTCCTTCATCTGAAATCCCTACTTTCTCAAAACTTTGCTAATATATCATTTAAAATGATTAGGACTTACGCAACAAACTTCGCGTCGGAGCGGTAATTCATGAATTACCGCTACGAAAAATCAGGCTTTTGAGACAATGCAAGCGTAAGTCCCGATATAATGAGTAATGGAATTAAAAAACCATTACTCATTACTCATTGGAATAAATTAAAAGGTAATTTTAACCAATAAATGTCTATTTTTAAGCTTTCCCTATTATGAAGACTTTTCGCGAGTCATCAACCAGTGAATAAAAGATTCTAGATACAAAAGTTTATCTTGCAAGCGTTCCCTAACTCTTATCTGGTAGATAGTCGTTGTCAAAAATCTCTCTGGAACATCGGTTTCTGGGAAAAAATCTTTGCTGACGGAATCAGCAAGAGAAGTTACCTCAGGTTCTGCTTTTATCCTCTGCCAAACTTCTGTAGGAATGCTCACTCCTAGTAGTTCATTAACTAAAAAAAGACCAAGAAATAGTATTCGCCTACAGCCAAATTTGTTAGATTGCGCTATGACTTTTTCCCAATTAATTTCTGGATGACTCCGAATTAATTCGGCAATATCGGCAAGCCATCCTACCACTTCCCAACGATGTCTAGACCCATGAACGCACAGGATTGGCAGCCAGTCTTCTAAAGACAGATTAGGTATTTTTGTACCAAAAAAGGAAAACGGTTCAAGCTTGTCCCACAAATCCTTAGCTTCAATTGGGCATGTATACTTAGGCGCAATTCTCCAATGTATCTCTAGAAGAATTGCTCTATCCTCATCAAAAAAGTTATAGGAATGCTCAGTTTTAGCTTGTAAAAAAGCTCTTTCCTGGCTAGGAGTCAATTCAATCTCCGGTCGATATCCCAGAGAAAGTAGCACTTCTTTAAATTCCAAAACATCTGGCTGTTGAACCATGACATCCAAATCGCCAGACTGCCGAAGTGCTAAATTGCCGTATATTGCAGTAGCTAAAACTTGACCTTTGTATGGTAAAGCGACAATCCCACGCTCTTTTAAAAGACCGAGGATTTTTAGGAGTTCTCCACTTAGAAATAAGTTGCGTTGAGCATTTCTCTGAAAAAGTTCTCGGAGTTCCTTAAATGCTTTCTCAGGAACTGCATTCGCACAAATTTTGTTGAGGCTGTTATATAGAAGTGGCATTAACTTGTGTCTACATGCTGTTGCAATTAGGTATTGCCAATCTATATCTTCCTTAACTAAAGATTTGATGCGTTGAGCGCGTTCATCATCTATTTGGGTACGAGCGCAAGAAAGAAGTAGCTCAACTTCGGGGCGAACATTGATGCTTTGGTTTTTAGTGTATGGTTTAGGAAAGGTTTTCATCACTGCGAAAGCTGGTCATTATTTTAATATTTTTACTTTGTCAATGAGTTTTGCTCAGGAAGTAAAGCCATCGCATTTAATTAACAAACCCCTCGCGTACAACTCATCTATAAATGTCTCCACATCACACCGGAGTGTGGCTTCTTCAACGTCGTAGCTGCTTAATAGTGACATAACAACTTGTTCCACATCGCCATGTTGAGCGATCGCTTGCCAAATTTCAGCACCCACACCACTCAAGCAAAAGCTTTCACCAGTTGCCAAATTCCCAATCACAATCTGTTCCTCATACTCTCCAAAAATGACTTGTGACCCTGGTTGAATCAGTCCTTTACTCTCCGGCTGAATCTGGATAATTGGAGCTTCACTAGCAGCTTTGAGTCGATTTTTCAAGCAGATTTCTGGAGGAATCAACAGCCAACAACCCTCTATCCTTTCAGTCACAGGGTTCCAAACAAAGCGATCTGGTTCATTCCAGCTAAAGCAGATATTGTCTGTCTTTCCCACCCAGTAGCGGATTCCATCTAGTTGTGCGAGGCAGTGTGCTTGCCAGTCTGGGTAATTCTCACCGAGGTCTTCTGGTGCATAGTCATGAATATCTTCAGCGCTCAAACAAGCTTTAACGCGCGGTTCACGAGATGCGATCGCTCTTCGCAAATCTGGATGAGAATAAAGCACTGCAAATATTACTGCCTCATGAGAATGAGACTGCAAAAAGTTGCTCAGTCGAGAACCTGTAAAAACACAGTCATCCACCACTACCCAAGGCACATCGGGCGATGAAGGTGGTTCTAATTGGTCGGGAGTTAGCCCCAAAGCGTAAGCCAGCATTGCCAAAACTATCAGCCCTCCACGGGGAATCCCAGTGAAGTGAAACTCCTTTAATTCCTCGTAACCAAAGCGATCTACTAATTGTTTCGCCAGACGCTGACAATCCGCTTCCGCTTGACGATAACTGATGTAGCGCAGACGAGTTATGTTCAGATTCAAATCCTGGAGTTCTCTAGCAATTCGCACTCTACCAGCTTCATCCAAGCAACCCAACACAAAAAGTGCAGGTTGAGGAGTGGGACGAACAATTAATATGTTTCCGGGCATTTCTGCCCAGATGGGACTGCTGGCAATAGCTTGAGCTAGCCCAAAAAGTGCCTCGGTGGGTTCCTTTAGCTGAAGTTCACGGCTGTACTTAGCCAAGGCTTCTGAGTCGATAGGAATGCCGTATATTTTAGGTAATGATACGGATGGCAGTTGTGCCTCGTTTTGGCAGAGAATTTCTTGCATAGTTAAACAGGAACATTACTAGTAACTTCCATTTGCTCTTTCCAAGACTGGGCATAAAAACCACCCTGAGCCAGCAATTCATCATGGCTTCCTGATTCCACAATCTTACCAGCACGCATGACGTGAATTATGTCAGCCCGCATTGCCAAGGTGAAGCGGTGGGTAATCACAACCGCAGTCCGTCCATTTGCCATAGTGCGGAATCGCTCTAACCAATCAAACTCCGCCCAAGGGTCCATTGCACTGGTCGGTTCATCCAGAATAATGATTTCGGCACGTCGCAAAAATGCTCTTGCTAAAGCAAGACGCTGCCATTGTCCGCCGCTGAGTTCTGTACCTTCAGGAAACAACTTGCCTAATATTGCGTTGTAACCTTGAGGTAAGCTAGCAATTTTCTCATGGATGCCAGCATTTTTAGCTGCCAACTCAATCTCATCTAAACTCGGAGTTGCTGACCAATCACCCAAAGCAATGTTTTCGGCAGCGGTGACGTAGTAAGAAACAGGAAACTGGAACAAAACTGTAATTAAACGCTGATATTCTATAACAGATAAATCGCGAATATCAATTCCATCTAGTTGAATGCAACCAGACTCCGGGTCATAAAAACGACAAAGTAGCTTGATTAAAGTACTCTTTCCTGCACCGTTATCCCCGACAATTGCAACTATTTTCCCCGCTGGAATCGTCAAATTAAAATTTTCTAAGACAGGGCGATCGCTACCCGGATAGCCAAAACTAACTTGTTGAAAGCTAATTCCCTGTTTCAATTGCTTGGGAATAGCTAGGGGCTGGGTTGGGCTGATAATTTGCGGTTTTAACTCTAAAAATTCAAATAAATTACTGATAAATAAGCTACTTTTATAGATTTGTCCTAGATTACCCAGCAGCGAAACCATTACGCCCCGACTTTGTTGAAACGCTTGAAAGAACAGAGCAAGTTCACCAAGGGTCATCTTTCCTTGCAAAATTCGCCAAACTACCCAACTCAGAGGAGCCATAAAAACGAAAAGTCCCAAAATCGTGGCACTGAAGCGCCCTAAACTTTGGATTTTGAGTATTTGCAGATACTCTGTTCTGAGCCGATGGCGTGATTTTAGGTAAGTAGACTGGAACTGAGAACCTAAGTTAAATAGTCGTAATTCTGCAGCAGTGTTGCTGTTAGTCAGGAGTGCATCGTAATATTCCTGCCGTCGCCGTTCTGTTGTAGTCCCCTGCCACCAACGGTGATAGTAGCGATTAAGATTTAGGATTATATATAAAGATGGCAGCGCACTGATTAATAAAACAACTGCTAGCCATGCACCATAAGGAAGTAATATTGCCGCCATTGCCAGAAGGGTAATGCTGTTTTGCATTCCATTACCGAGATTTTCTAACAGAGACAGGGATTGACCGCTGGCATCGCTACGCGCTCGGTTCAGGCGATCGTAATACTCTGATGATTCATAAAAGGCATAATCTACTGCTACAGACTTTTGATGAATCAAGGTGGTGATATGGTCGTGGACAAATTCAGATTGAGCCGTCCGTACCCATTCCATCACGGTTTGCAGACTTCCTCCTAGCAGCAAGACGCAAACCATTGCTGCTGCTGGAATTATAATCGGTTGAGCGCTCTGCCAAGTTGCCCCAGCCCCCATGACTGCTACTAAACCATCAACCACCGAGCGAGTCAGGTAGACCATCGCAACTGGCATGAGTCCCTGAATAACTAGTAATATAGCCCAGGCGATCGTCCATTTTTTAGATGCAGTCCAGACTAAATCTAGTGTTTTTGGCAAATAAGAAATTCGAGCGATCGCTCTGCCTAATTTTCTATTCAAAATTTTAAATCCCTTTCTTTTCCATTTTTAAAATATACCCTTAGGCAGATGCAAACAATTGAATATTCTCGTGTTCATCAAATATTGTTTGAGCAATATCTTCTTCTATTAGCTTGACTAACTTTGGTAATCCAGCTAAAGAACTTTTTCTTTTTAAACGACATATCGATACATTCTTCACCAAATTAGCGCACTGACGCAGATGAGAGCTAACAAACTCTGGTGTAGTTAGTAAGTCGGTAGCGCGGGAGTGGCGAACCAGTTCTATCAGAGCATTTTGAGGTGACAGAGGCTGTATTTCGTTGTGCGTTGCTGCCACATTTTCCAGCACATAAATCCGCTTGACTGGTAGAGCAATTTGCGAAAATCCTTGGTCAAGACGATTATTCCGTTTTGCTACCCCAGCATGAATTGAAGTTAATCTCTCAAAGTCGTATCCTAAAGAAGCTGCTGCATCTGGTAATAGTTTGACTTGGGGAAAGCTGGGAAAAGCGATCGGGGGGTTACTCTCAACTTTTATCGCCATCACATCGTCTGTGAGTAAACCATACCCTTGGTTGTAAAAAGCATTCGCCAAGGTTGATTTACCCCATCCGGAATGACCCAAAAACGCTACTGCTCCATTATCGATCGCAATGCTACTGGCATGAAGGACCAGATGCGATCGCTGTCGCAGCAACACGGCAAAAGCTGGTCCCAAAATAAAAGGACGAAGCAAATCCTCATCAATTCCTGGGTCTGGTTCGACAACAATCTTGCGTCCCGACTCTACCAAAAACCTGCCCGCTGTAGAGTTTTCTAACTCTAAAAATGCCACTAGCTTGTTAGCACCATCAGCTGTTTGTGTTTCTAACTGGCTAAGGGAGCGCAGCGAAATCACCACATCCGGCTTTTGTGAAACTTCACTCTTGCTGAGTTCCGGAAAAGGAAACTCAGAGTGAATGCGGAGATTATAGGCAGTATAAGCAAACACTTTTGAGTATCCTTGGACAAAATTATAGTTGGCTATTATGATTGTGTTAACCTGCTTTCCTTCTTCAAAAGGAAGGATAAAAAAGGGCTACGGATGCCCGTAGCCCTTTGCTAGGCAAGCTCTAGCTTCGACAACGAAGGTAGATTGATTGCAAGGACTTTAAAAGCTGTTTATTCAGCTTGCTGTAGCGGCTACTACAGCATTCCTTGCTCTCTATTACACACCCTTCGCGGAAGGATTCACGCAATCACCTTTCTTCGGACCGGTTTTGTAGGTTATGCAAGCATTCAGTGAACCAGTACCATTTTGGTTTGTTGCGTTTGTCTGACCGTAAAATACATCGCCGTCTTTACTGTCGAAAGAGTAAGCCGTGATATTGCTGACGCTTCCGTGTTTGACCAGTTGTGGTACTGAGTAGCTTTTCTTCATTTGAAAACTCCTGATTGTTGGTTGTAAACGCGAACTGTTAATTTGATTCAGATAACCTTTTACTAGGCAAGCTCTAGCTTCTACAACGAAGGTAGATTGATTGCAAGGACTTTAAAAGCTGTTTATTCAGCTTGCTGTAGCGGCTACTACAGCATTCCTTGCTCTCTATTACACACCCTTCGCGGAAGGATTCACGCAATCACCTTTCTTCGGACCGGTTTTGTAGGTTATGCAAGCATTCAGTGAACCAGTACCATTTTGGTTTGTTGCGTTTGTCTGACCGTAAAATACATCGCCGTCTTTACTGTCGAAAGAGTAAGCCGTGATATTGCTGACGCTTCCGTGTTTGACCAGTTGTGGTACTGAGTAGCTTTTCTTCATTTGAAAACTCCTGATTGTTGGTTGTAAACCCGAACTCTTAATTTTTATTTAGAGTAACGGCATCTCTATTTTTACATATAAACTGTTAAAAAGCAAGAAAATTTACTAACTTTTATAGTAAACTGTTCTCTATAACTTGCTGTAACGCAACCACAATGCCAACATCGCTGCTTTCCAAACTGGCAAACGCTCTTCCTGTAGATTAACTTTGCTTGCAGATATTAATCGCTCATATGCTGCACGCAGGACATTTGTGTCTACGTAAGTTTCCGCAGTTTGCAAGTGGTTGAGCATTACCTCATCTAAAACTTTTCGATCTAGTGTCAGTAGACCGTACTGAAAAGTATGAGACATATTGCCTTTGCCCAGACGCCACTGCACTTGGTCAGGTAAAACATTTTTCATGGCACGGCGCATGACTAAGCGCGACCATCCTTTGTTGAATTTCTGTTCAGGAGGCAGAGACAGACAAAACTCCAGCAAGCGTTTATCCATAAACGGGTGACGAACTTCGACTTGAAAAGCTGCTGCATAGCGATCTGATATCTCTAGCGCTTGGGTTATTACGCCAGAACTAAGACCGCGCCAGTGACGTTCCCTTTCTGTGGACGGGAAACTTGACAGAAAGTCTTTAAAAAGCTCGATACGCTTCTGCAAACCGATGCGCCTCGCAAAGCTGCGGTTAATCATCGATTTGTCAAGGTTTGTATTAAAACTATGTCCGCGTAGAAAGTGCCAAACTTTGAGCACGAACTGCGGAAGCAAAGGTTTTAAGCCGTGGCGCAGAAAAATCTGCCGCCGGGAAACCTTAAAGTGTTTCAATAACTCATTGGTCTGTTTAACAAAAGCAATCAACTTCCATTTGCGTGCTAGTTGTTCCAAACATGTCAGACCATACTGTCGCAGAATACTGATTTGGGACGCACCAGTGAGTTCATAAACAGCGTCAAGTTCAAGAGCGAAAGTTGCCCATTCTCCTTTATTTGCCAGTTCAGCGAAATAACCCTCGCCGTGCGATATGGTGTTATCGCCATCAAAGCCATCTAAGACAACTCGGACACCAACTTTTTGAGCAGCATCGTTCAATTCCCAAGCCAAGAAATGTGTAGGTGCAGGAATAGCTTCATCTTGATAGCGGAAAATTTCCTCTAAGTTTGACAAAGGACCCATTTCATCAGCGTGGACATAGTGGGGAATCATGTCACCTTGGGCAATCACAGCCTCAATAAAAGAGCGCTCGTCACTTTCGGGAACAGCATCAAAAATATTTGAGAAGGTGTGCAATGAGCGATTTTTTCCTTCTTGTATCAGCAATTGTCGTGCCATACAAGTAATAGAAGAAGAGTCCAACCCACCACTGAGATGAGAACCCACGGTAAAAGCGCTACGCAACCGACACCGTACAGCTTCCGCAAAGATTTTCTGCAATGCTTCGGCATATTCTTCATCAGAATTCAGCCGTAGTTCCCGCTTGGGGTCAAGCGTCCAGTAAGACTCTATTTGTATACCTTTGGCATTCACCGTTAGGCTACTTGCCGGAGGAAGTCGCAAGATATCCTGGTAAAAGGTGTTGGATTTATCTTGCAAGTTTGCTGCCAGATAGTCACCTACGTTCACCTCATTGAGTTGGCGTGGTATTTCTTGCAAACACAATAAAGCTTTAATTTCAGAGCCAAAAGCAAAAATTCGACCTGTTTGAAAGTGATAGTAGAAGGGCTTAACACCGATGTGGTCTCTAGCACAGAATAGTATCTGCTTTTGTTTATCCCAAATTGCAAAGGCAAAATCACCTAAAAGATGCTTTGGGCATTGTTCGCCCCATTTTTCGTAAGCAGCCAATATTAACTGGCTATCCGTAATTTTATCAGATGCACAGTTATTTAATTGTAACACACTTCTGAGTTCATCGCGGTTATCTATGCGAGCATCTGAGGTAATAATCAAATCGCCTGTAGAGTTAGCTAAAGGTAACTTTTCTAGCAAGGATTCAGGAGTAGTCCACAGCATCCGATGCCCGAAACCGATCGCCCCATCTATCCAGATGTCTGCACCATCGGGTCCCCGGTGCGCCAGGGTTTCCACCATCATTCCCAGGTCTTCCCGGTCTACAGCGCGATCGCCAAGATAGTGAATACCCATAATGCCACTCATAATTTCACTCCTTCAAGAGACGGCAGTGGCATAAAGCGGGAAAGGTCTGTTAGATAACCCATGACAATTAGTCCTTCATGTTCTATCCAAGCGTGAGCTTCTAAAATTCCTTTTTCTCCTTTAGCAACACCGATCCGCAGTTCGCAAGAGTGACCGTTGCGATTCATTAGCACCTGGGTAGTCAAAGCGCGAGCCAGACACTTTACACCAGGCATATAGCGGCTAACTGCCTTTACAGCCCAAGAAATCTTGCCGACGGACACTTGTGTTACTTGTAGGCGATCGCTTTGCCGGCTAATTTTTGCTAACACTTTTAAAAGGGTGCGAAAGGGCATTAACCACAACCCTAGCCTGATGGTTGCTAGTAAAATTAAGGTCATGATTAAAAGGTGGCGATCGCTTGCTCCCATCCGAAAAAATTTAAACAGTCGTATTATTTTTGACATCGATTAGCCCTGCTGCCAAAAGGTCTTCAAGCAATGCTTTGAGGTCGCGATCGCACTGTTGAGGTTCAACTTCATACTCTTGCAGAAGGATCGGCTTGATATCTCTCACAGCTTTTGGTTCCTGAATCAAAGTCCAAATCAGCGCTCCCACCTCATTCAACCCGTGATAAACTCCAGTCTTGAGATTGAGAATGACTGCCTCCCCACCCAGATCCGAAGAAATTTGTTCAGTATTTGCCTCTACTATCGAAGACTCAGAGATTTTCTCATCTAGTTGTTTTAAGTTCATATTTTCTAAATTTCCTTTGGCTATTTGATTAATGATGTATTTACTTTTTGTATAAATCACTTTTCTTGTACTTACGTATCTATCCGGGAAGATTTGACTAAATATCGAATATATTTTTTAGACTTGGGTAAATACTCATAGGGAAATTCACCACCTGTGGAGTATCGCCATACACAAGCTATCAGAATCGATATGCCTGGGTGCATACTTGGAAGCAGAAGTTATTCGACAAAATCACTACCTTTAACAGCTAGACAATAATAAATGCAAAAATCGTCACAAAGCCTTTAGGGTCAGCGATGGCATCAGTTGGATGGCAGTAATTAGCCTTAGTATAAAATTTTGAGAAGTTTGCTTGGCTACAATTAGCACAAAGTAGATTTTACTAAAACAAGCAGCCTGGTACACGTATTTGGTAGATACTTACGTACCCTCTCTTATGGCAGTATACATACGTATGCTATCTTTGGATCTAAGGTTCATGAAAAAAACACATTCTTGTTAAGAGCGTGTAAAGAAAAACAATTTATTCAGGACTTAGGCAAAACATATCGTAAGTAGCGATAATTCATGAATTATCGCACTCGTAAATTAAGGAACTACGCCGATTTTTTGCGTAAGTCCTATTATTATTGTTGGAAACCAACCCAGCATTGAAACTGAGGATAGCCACCAATTGATTGACCGATAAGCCATCACTATTCTTTGAGTGTCATCAACCTTAAGCGTTCTTGAAGATAACTTTCTTTTAGGCAATATTCAAAGATTTTTAAACTGGTGGTTACAACTGACAATCAACTCA
This sequence comes from Tolypothrix sp. VBCCA 56010, assembly GCF_050875635.1. Taxonomy (NCBI): domain Bacteria; kingdom Bacillati; phylum Cyanobacteriota; class Cyanophyceae; order Nostocales; family Tolypothrichaceae; genus Tolypothrix; species Tolypothrix sp. VBCCA 56010. The sequence continues at coordinate 7,206 of NZ_JBPAOH010000056.1, read as the reverse complement.
AGCTGTTGGTGAAAGTTTCCTGTCGTGAATTTTACGAAGAGTGCGAACGCCTATAGTTGTGCCAATTAGAAAGCTTATAACTAAAGACGCATCCGATAAAAAATCTATATTAGATAATTTAAACTTATGCTGACTGCAAGCTGCTATAGTATCTTACTAAGTGGAGACATATTGCTTAATGATGTCAAAAATGAGAATCAACTCACAACTCAGGTTTCTCAACGATTGCTTCGCACAGTAAAGCCATCCACATATCTGGTGGATCCAAGTAATAATCAATTTCTTCAACTTGATATCGACAAGAGTTAGAGCCGTTTTTTAAAAAAATATAATCACCACGCTTGATACCTTTACCCTGTCCTGTCATATAACCTTTTTTCAAGTCATTTACAAATTCAAATACATAGTCACGTCCGCTGACGTATCGGGTATAATCATAAGTTTTATTCGGCTGCTGTTTGGGTTTATTTAATAAAAAGCTAAACAGCGATGAAAAAACGACCCTGAGGTTGATGCTTGACCTGGTAGAAGACATAAGTAAATTAAAAATAATAATTTGCAAACAGATAAGCAGTTTCTTTTACGCTGACAATTAGCTCTCGTTCAATTTGGGTAATTTATCACAATCATGGATAGCTATAACCTAAATGTATTATCATTTTAATCGACTATTTTTATTTGACAAGGTTTAAATACCTAAAATACCAGGGCAAACAAGTTTAAGATGCAAGACAATTTAAGGCAATGTCTTACATAAGTCAGCAGGCATTCATAAAACGCTTCAATTGTAATACCAATTCTGGCTTGAAGATGCGTAACACAAATTACGCACGCACGCTCTTTCGCTTCACGTAGGGGCAATTCATGAATTGTCCCTACACAGATGGGAAGCGCAACCTCACATAGAATTGGTATAACTATTTACTACTTCGTTAGTCTGAAAACATTCAAGGACAATGTTCGCGCTCGGATAGTCATTATCTGGCTTTAGTGAAGGGCAAGGATGTCATTTGTCCAAAATCCGATTTGAAAGCACTTGACATTACACCATGAGTGACTGCTATACTAATTGAAGTGAAATCGTTGGGGCGTAGCCAAGTGGTAAGGCAGCGGGTTTTGGTCCCGCCATTCCTAGGTTCGAATCCTAGCGCCCCAGTATTATGTAGAAGGGCTAGTTGTAATACACTGTCCCTTATTTTTTATCTAAAGTATAAGTAAAGATTAGCGAGAGTTTGAGGGTTAGCCAGAGCGATCGTCTAATATAATTTATACTCTAGGAAGGATTGATAGCTTCATGTAGCTGAGATTTATTTACAGTAATGAAAGCAGAAAGCCCACGTGCTTTTAGCCGTGGGGATGCCAGACACCTACGGAGGGAAACCCTCCTGCAGTGCTGGCTCATGAATGCGTTGCACATGCGCGGTGCTGTCAGATATCTTCTCTAAAGAACGAATCCACTCTCGCACTAAATCTGTTTTGGTTCGTTTTGTTTTCTTGGCGTGTTTTTCTAAAATTTTCATCTCAGTTTCTGGGATTCTGACGCTTAGATGTTTTTCTTTCATATGTATCGCAAAATGCTGTACATATGTTATCATTATTTTAGTGGGTAGGGTATTTAACCACTTTAAAAACCCAGAGTCGAGAGGCATCGCATCTTGAAAACTGAAGATAAGGGGTTCTGTGCAGGAATGCTTGCACAGGTAAAATCTTCACTTCCCCAAGTACCAGAAAACCAAGATTTTGTTGGTCGAACAGTACGGTAGGGCATACCGGATCTGGCTTCTGCAATCGAGCAAAAAGCTTGTGGACAGACCCACCTCACAGCATAGAAGGGCGACCAACTATGGTAAGTGGACTGGATGAACCAAGAATCCCACGTGCTTCTAGCCGTGGGAGTGTCAAAAAGCGCACTCGTATATTTGTTGCTTAAGCAGTAGCTGAAATCTACGAATTGCAATTTGCCAACCGCGTCGATCGCCTCAAACAAGGTACTAACCTGAATCCGTGGAAACTTCTACAGAGGATTACGCTTAGAGATGAAAAAAATATATTTATAGGACTTACTCACTTCCTTCGTCTTACCAATTGAATTTACGTAGGGGCAATTCATGAATTGCCCCTACAAGACTTTAATTTGGCGTCAGTCAGAAATTATGTATTTAAACATACTGTGCTACACTGAAATAAATTAACTCAAATCTTTGTTATTAGGTTTTATCCGGAAAAGTTTAAAGTTAATTAGTAACACTAAACAAATTAGTCCAACCTGCAACACTTGGATTTAAATACCAAACGTGTTAACTTTATTGGAACCTAATTAGCCTACATTGCAGAGGAAGTTGACTGTATAAAAAATATACGCTGCTTTGACTGACGATCTATAATGAACCAACCAATTTATCCTGCGTAATGTTACTGTAGTTGTAGTGCATCGCTCCGTTAGCAGATCGGATCGTAAATACTGTCTTCCAGGGTAATAAGCCTATCAGGTGGGTCAAGAGCAATACTCAAGTTCTGCTTGAGATTCTTAAAGACTATGAAATTAGTCGGTTTATTCAGTAATTAACCGGGGTGTTCCGAAAGCCAAGGCAGCGTAAGACGAAGTTCAACTACGTATGTCTACTTCAAATTAACACATCGTATTCCGAAATTACTGTTAGTAATTTAATTTACCATAGCCATGCTAAAGTCAGAAAAATATCCTCACCCTTTGTCACAAGCGAACACAGCCCAGTTAAATGATGTTGATGAAGGTGGATTAAATCTGGGTCAAGTTGGATCTGCTTTGCGTCGCCGAGCATTGTTAATTGCTGGTGTAACAGGCGTAATAGCAACGGCGGCGGTGTTGAAAGCAGAACAAGACCCTCCGGTGTATCAAAGTGAGTTTGAGATTTTAACCAAGTCTTTAAGTGCTGAGAATAAGGCTCTAGCCGATGTTCCTCAAACTATCGGTTCCCAACAGGTAGCAGCTCCTGAGCCTGCAAAACAAGTCGAGACCACGATCGCAGTTTTACAAAGTCATAGAGTTTTAGACCCTGTTGTCGAAAAGCTTCAAGCTAAACATCCTGACTTGACTTACGAGGTACTTGTTGGGAGTTTAGCGATCGCACCCGAAAAACTAAATATCTTAAAAGTCCAATATATTCATCCTGACGAGAAGGTAGTTAGTGAGGTTTCCAAAGCACTTGCTGATGCTTATTTGCAGTATAGTTTGGCAGAGCGTCAGGCAGATGTAGATCAGGCAATTAAGTTCGTTAACCAAGAAAAACTGCCCTTAGAGCAGCGGGTTCAGGTGTGGCAAAACAAATTGCGAAACCTGCGGTTGGAGAATAAGTTAATTGATCCAGCACAGAAAGCTGGAGAGGTATCTGGACATATTGCGACTTTGACGCAACAGCAACTCGATAATCGGGTGCAGCTACAGCAATGGGTAGCTAAGTATCAAGACTTACAAACAGAGTTAGCCCAACAACCAGGTGCTGAGGCTAGTAATTCATTGTTGAGTGATAATCCTCGCTATCAAAAGTTACTGGATCAGATTCAGGGATTGGATGGTGAGATAGCCAAAAGGTCAGCTATCTTCACGAATGAAGAAGAAGGCATGAAGCGTCTTAATGAACAGAAAGCAACGATACTCTCTTTGTTGCAACAGGAAAGGCAGCGGGTTAATCGAGATTTTCAAAGCCGCATCCGGGAACTGCAAGCCAGAGATCGAGCATTGGATGCAAAAATAATTAGTTTAAATAATTACGTCAAAGATTTGGCAAGTATTAGCCGTAATTACGATAACATTCAGCGGGAATTACAAGTTGCCACTCAAGGTCTGACTCAATTTACAAGCAAACAACAAGCATTGCAGCTCGAGAAAGCCCAAAAGCAACAACCTTGGCAGTTACTCGATCCTAAACTTACTAAAGTGACTGAACCTGATGCTATTTCAGAAAGTGCTAAGAAAAACTTAGCATTGGGGGGAATGTTAGGCTTACTGTTGGGTGTAGGGGCAGCTTTAGTTGTAGATAAACTCAGCAATGTCTTTTATACTTCTAAAGACCTCAAAGAAGCGACTAGACTACCTCTGTTAGGTGTAGTTCCGTTAAGAAAAGAACTAGCGGCATTGGCGAAGCCAGAAAATGTACGATCAGGAGCGCAACCAGTAAGTAGCATTTCCTTTTTTGAAGTGTTTCGCTCTCTTTATACAAATATTCTTCTTTTGGGTTCGGATACGCCAATTCGCTCACTTGTAATCAGTTCGGCAGGACAGGGAGACGGTAAATCTACTGTTGCTATACAGTTAGCGCAGGCAGCAGCAGCGATGGGGCAACGAGTTTTATTAGTAGATGCGAATCTACGTTGTCCGACTTTGCACAATCGAGTCGGACTGATGAATATTCAGGGATTAACCGATGTAATTTCCCAAGACTTAGAGTGGAATAATGTAATTGAGCGATCGCCTTTAGAAGAAAATCTCTTTGTCATGAGTGCAGGTCCAATTCCCCCAGACTCGGTAAGGTTACTCGCTTCTCAAAAAATGCAAGATTTAATGGACGATCTGCAAGCCAGTTTCGATTTGGTAATCTATGACACACCGCCACTTTTGGGCTTTGCAGATGCCTATTTACTAGCGGCTAATACCAACGGTATGGTGCTAGTTGCTGGTTTGGGCAAACTAAAACGTACTGTACTCCAACAAGCATTAGAAGAAATTCAAGTTTCTGGCACTCCCATTTTAGGGTTAATCGCCAATAAATCTAAAGATTCCACACCATCGTCTTATAGCCACTATCAGCAGTATTACAGACAGAGCATGAGTGCTGAACGAGTTGGTGACGATACAGATGACGACACCGCTAATTCCGGGTCAAAGTCTACTTCAATCACAAATATTAAACGACGTTAAAATGGGAAATAGGGCAATGGGCATTGGGGAGGCAGTGCCGTGCGGAGGTTCCCTCCGTTGAGGCACCTGCCGTCATAGGGCAATGGGAATAATTCTTTTCCTACTCCCTACTCCCTACTCCCTACTCCCTACTCCCTATTTTTCCGGCGATTTGAGAGCTTGATCGAGAACTTGCCTTGCTTGTTCTGCTTTAGTTCGCGCTTCTTGATAACGCATATTAGCTTGGGCAAAATTTTTGAGAACTTTAAAACCTTCCTTGAGACGGGTAATTTCTTCCTCAGTGACTGACTGATCGCTAAAGAGGACATCAACTGCTTTGCGAATTTCCAATGCTTCAGCACGGGAATCTTGAACTTTGAGCTTGAGTGTAGCAAGATTGCTCAAAACTTGGACAGCTTGTGTAATCGCATCCTCACCACCGGCAGTGTCAATTGGCGCTTCTTTCACCTCAATTAATTGTTGAGCACCAAATCCCTCTTCTAATTCGGTGGGTAGTTTACCTGCTTCCATTAGTTCCATCAGCTGATCCATCGCTTTCTCACGGGCTTTAGCTGAATCTTTGCCGGAAACAGTGAGAATGATTTCTGGGCTTTGAGCAAGAGTGTACTGAACCATATCTAAGCAAAAAAGTTGCTGGTTAACCAAGCCGAGGGAAATTATTTTAACATGAAGTGAGTAACAACTCGCGGATTAAGCTAAATTTAAAAAATAATTTTGAATTTTACATTTTGCTCTCAAGTTCAGCAGTAGCTTTGCAGGGTATACCAAAGCAACAAAAATAAAACTTTATAAAGAAGTAGGCTGAAAACCGTGGAGGATGTGGCGCACAGCGCCGTCCAAGCGTGCTGTCTTACCAGGGTTTCACAAACACTCTTTCACGATTCGGACAGTGCGTATAAGTGAACTCGTTCCTCAACACTCCGAAGCGACATTTTATAGATGTTGGCGCACTGTCCGAATCGTATCCGCTCTTAGTGCCCAAGGGATGAAAGCCACTTCGGTAGGCACTCAGCCTACCGTGATGTGATTAGCGTCACAACAAGCTTTATGCTGGGGTGTTAGTATAAGAATGTAGTTGGTTGGTCGAGCCAAATGATAATTTACGAGTTTTCGGAGTAACGGTTGCTACGTTCAATTTGCAATTGACATCAATCTAAAAATTGATGCACCAATGACCAGGCAGATGACCGGAATAGACTTAGGGCTGAAATATTTCATTGCTGATGACAAAGGCAATGTAGTAGTCTGTCAATTTAAAATTGATGAATAGGCGGCTAGTGTAAACTGTAGAGACTTAAAACAATGCGCGTATCTGATGCCGAAGAAAAAATACATTGTCTCTCTAACATCTGAAGAGAGAACGTACTTAGAAAAATTGACAACTACAGGTAAAAGTTCTGCGTATAAAATCAATCATGGGCGTGTGTTACTGCTGGCAGATACCAACCGAGAGGAAGGGGGTTGGATAGATCAAGCGATCGCTTCGACCTTAAACATCAGTGCCTCAACAATTGAAAGGGTAAGACAGCGATTTGTGGAGGAGGGTTTGGAACAAGCTCTAAATCGGCAACCTCAAAGCCAGCGTAAACCACATCGATTGGATGGTGAACAGGAAGCGCATTTAATTGCCTTGACTTGTAGTACCCCTCCATCTGGTTGTTCCCGTTGGACATTGCGGTTACTCGCAGAAAAATTAGTGGAATTGCAGTTCGTTGAAAGTGTTTCTCATGAAACGGTTCGTCAGACACTAAAAAAAACGAACTTAAGCCTTGGTTAAACGAGTCTTGGGTAATACCCCCACAAGAGTAAAGCCGCATTTGTTTGCCACATGGAAGACGTGTTGGATATTTATAAACGTCCTTACGACCCCCAATATCCAGTTGTGTGTTTTGACGAAAGTAGCAAGCAATTGGTAGCAGAAATCATTGAACCGTTACCAATGGAACCAGATCAACCCCAACGTTACGACTATCAGTATGAGCGAAACGGCGTATCTAATTTGTTCATGTTTTTTGAGCCATTAGCAGGATGGAGACATGTCGAGGTTACTGATCAACATACTGCTGTCGATTATGCCCAGCAAATGAAATATCTCGTAGATATATGCTACCCCGATGCTACTAACCCAAGTTGCGGGTTATCAAATTCTAGGTTTTTGCATCCGTCGATTCATGCGATCGCGAAACGATGACTTGTTAGTTCGCGCACCACAAGTTGGGGTTGCGCTACGCGCAACCCCAACTTCGACTGAATCAAAAATGCAATTACTGAATCGGTTTAGAGTATCATAATTTGCTTATTCCATAAAT
>NZ_JBPAOH010000055.1:0-41675 GCF_050875635.1 Tolypothrix sp. VBCCA 56010 | reverse complement strand
GAGGGGCGGGGTAACCCCGCCCGTACAGGAGTTAGGAGGGGCGGGGTAACCCCGCCCGTACAGGAGTTAGGAGGGGCGGGGTAACCCCGCCCGTACAGGAGTTAGTAAGAATTTCGGCGTTGCTGTAACTAATTGAATTTGGTGATGTCAACATTGGGATCTAGACCTGTAGAAGCACAGGAATGAATTGCTTCTTGTGCTCATTCATACCTTGATTGGTGCAACGCCAGAATTTATATAATTTTATACCCAATATCTGCACTTGAGAAACATTGCACAGATGCAGCTGTGCGCCATGCAACCTCTGCACTTGGCTATTTGCGTTCATCGGATAATTGGATATACAAACGTAGGTTAGGCGTATGGGCGATCGCGGCTTACTGTTTTTAAATAATGTAAAATACTTAACCTGAAAATTAACGACTGTTAAGCTGGGTGGGATAATTTATTGAAGTTATCTCCACGGCAAATGTATACTTATCCTGTATGGATACACACATTAATCGGCTGGTTGAGAGTATCCACCAACTACTACCAGGATTGCAGATCGAGAGTGTCGATCCCCACGACCCGGTGAAAGTCCATTATCTACCTGACCCTTGGCGGCTTTTGGGAAAGGGAAACTACGCCGCAGTGGTTTATCACCCGGATTACCCAAACCTGGTGGTGAAAATTTACGCGCCAGGACGACCGGGCTTTGAGGAGGAAGTCGAGGTATACCGCCGCTTGGGTTCACATCCAGCTTTTTCTCAGTGTTTGTACGCTTTAGACAACTTCTTAGTGCTGAAGCGGTTGTATGGTGTAACCCTCTATGACTGCATCCACCGTGGTCTATGTATCCCTAAAAAGGTTATACAAGACATCGACTCTGCGCTAGACTATGCTCGTGGGCGCGGTCTTCACCCCCATGATATCCACGGACGCAATGTAATGATGCACGAAGGTAGAGGACTAGTTGTAGATGTCTCGGACTTCCTGCATCGCGAGACTTGCTCAAAGTGGAATAACCTGAAGAAGGCATATTACTGGCTGTACCGTCCCTTGATCTCTCCAATAAAGCTGCGGATACCCTACTTTGTCCTCGATGTTGTCCGCAGAAGTTATCGCCGATGCGCTTGGTTTAAGACTACTTGCTGTCGGTTAGTACGTTCATTTATATCACCATAAGTCCTCAATCCTTTATAATAGTCTAAGTATTGGGCATTTGCAAGGGGTCGCAAAGTGACTGATGATGTAAACGCACAAAAGATTCATCCGAGAGACTTTTCTTGGTCTTTCTGGTTCACTTTGCCACTTTACCCGTATGGTAGACGCCAGACAATTCGCAAGGAAGTGGTTAAAGACACAATTTGGACTTTTGACCAGCTTCAGGGGATTTTCTACGTTGTTGTGCCGATTCGCATGACTGTTGTTAAGCTTAATCAAGGTGGTTTGCTCGTTTATGCACCGATCGCACCCACTCCAGAATGTATCCGGCTGGTCAAAGAGTTGGTGACACACCACGGCGATGTTAAGTATATCATTCTGCCAACTATTTCTGGATTGGAACACAAAGTTTTTGTCGGTCCGTTTGCGAGATGCTTTGCGAATGCACAGGTATTTGTGGCTCCAGAACAGTGGAGTTTCCCGGTAAATTTGCCTTTAAGTTGGCTCGGTTTGCCTTCTAAACGCACTTCATTACTTCCAGAAGACAGCAGTACAGCACCTTTTGCGACGGATTTTGATTACGCGATACTCGGTCCGATTTATTTGGGACCGGGTAAGTTTGCCGAAGTTGCATTTTTTCACAAGCGATCGCATACTTTGCTTATCACCGATTCTGTTGTTTCTGTACCAGAAGATCCGCCGGCGATCGTACAATTAGATCCATATCCTCTGCTGTTTCATGCTAAAGACAAAGCGACTGATATCGTTGCCGACAATCAGTTGAACCGCCGTAAAGGATGGCAGCGTATCTCTTTATTTGCTTTATACTTTCAACCTGCTGTTTTAGAAGTACCCGCATGGAGTGAAGTGTTTCGCAACGCTTTCAAAGCACCGGAACGTTCAAAAAAAGCATATTTCGGGTTGTTTCCCTTTCAATGGAAGCAAAACTGGAAACAGTCATTTGATGCACTGCGCGGAAATGGTCGTTTGTTTGTGGCACCAATTTTACAGACTCTCATTCTCAATCGCGCACCCAAAGAAACTATAGAATGGGCTGATAAGATTGCTAGTTGGAACTTTCAGCAAATTATCCCCTGTCACTTTGACGCACCGATTAAAGCACAACCGTATCAGTTTAGACAAGCATTCTCGTTTTTAGATAAGCGGAGTTTTGATAATAATAGTTATCCTTTGCCGGAGGAGGATTTTACATTACTGAAGAAAATCGATGCAGGTTTGAATAAAAGTGGTATAACACCACCAGCAAAGGTGCTTAAGTAAGCCCTTATGTCCTTGACTAGGGCACTGAGGGCGACCCCTTGGGCATAGTTAGCGGCAGATGTGGATATACTTTCGAGAGAGGAACAGTTGTGTACAAATAGGAAAAAACCAGGTTTCTGGACAACGAGCAATCGCTCAAACAACAGATTTCCTTGATTGTTACCAGGTCATGAGTAAGTTATGAGCAAAAGAAAAAATAAGTTGACAACATTACTTGAATACTATAGTAGTCAAATATGACACACAAAATTATTGATCTATTTGCTGGTGCAGGCGGCTTGACTACGGGATTTCATTTAGCTGGTTTTGAGTCTTTATGTGCGATTGATTCCAATCAAAAAGCTTTAGCTACTTACAGCCATAATTATCCAAACACTAAAGTTATTCATCAAGATATTCATAAAGTTAATCCTTCAGAACTTCGTTCATGGCTAGGTTTACACAGAGAAGAACTTAAAGCACTGATTGGTGGTCCTCCTTGTCAAGGCTTCTCAAGAAATATCCCGGCTGACTATCGCTCTCTAAATGATCGTCGCAATCAGTTATATCGAACTTTCTTAGAGTTTGTGCAAGAGTTTAGACCTCTTTATGTCATCATTGAAAATGTGCCTGAAATTTTGAAGGCTTATGATAGTGTAGTAAAAAATGAAATTACAGAGCAACTTGAATTACTCGGGTATAAAGTTGCTTCGGCATCATTAAATGCAGCCAATTATGGAGTGCCACAAACAAGATCTAGAGCTTTTTTTCTGGCTAGTCTACACCGTTCACTTCGCTTTCCCGAACCTACATACTCTGGTGATATTAAAAGCGATTATAGAGCCAAAAAACTCCGTTCCCATCTGACTCAACTAAAATCAAACGTCTTTCCTCTTGTCACGGTTAGAGATGCAATTGGCGACTTGCCACCGTTAAATGCAGGAGAGAAATATGGTGATGAGGGATACCCCTTTGCCCCACAAAGCACGTACCAAGTCATACTCCGTAATGGCAGCACAAGAATTGTTAACCATGTTGCTCGTGTTTTAAGCTCTGTTCAGATGGCAAGAGTACGTCTGTTAAAGGAAGGACAAGATGCTAGAGACTTACCATATGAGTTAGCTCCTAAAAAGCACTACAGTGGAGCATATGGAAGGCTGTACTGGGATAAACCAGCAAGAACTATTACCAGATGGCTTTTTCATCCTGGTTCTGGTAGATTTTTCCATCCTACACAGGATAGAACAATTACAATACGTGAGGCGGCAAGATTGCATTCTTACCCAGATAACTTTCACTTTGTAGGAACATATACTGATATGGCTTCTCAGATTGGTGAATCAGTACCTCCACTACTGGCTAAAGCAATAGCTGAGTGTATTATCCAGGATCATCATTAGGAGAATCTTTATTGATTTGATCTTGTAAAGCTGCGATGATGGTATTTACATAATTCTCAGGTTTAAGACGAATTCGTTCAATATTTATACAAACAGCCTCTAGAGGAATAGTTCTAGCCTTAAAAAGTTGTTTCTGATTTTTGTACCACACTAACTCTGTTTTACCTGCAACACTTCCCTGTAGCCCAACTCCATTTATCCCAGTCTTTCTATCGACTGTCCAAGCCCAAGAAAAAGTAGTTGGGTCAAGAGGATTCAGTAGATATTCAACGTAAATATATTTGTTACCTCTTATGGTTTTCAGTAGTATGCCTTCATAACTATTTACAACACCTTGTAACGACTGACTCATTATAATTTTATCATTCCAGTGTTGGATGATAGCTGTCCCAAGTTCTTGGGGTGAAGAATGCTCAGTCAGACCTGGAAAACCAAGCTGTTCTGCCTTTTTTATAATATCTGCTCTCTGAATTACAAATAAAAATGTATTTCCAATTGTAAGGTTATTGAGTTGGAGAGATTTCAGTGACCAACCTGTTTTAGTCACAACGTTAACAGCGTCATAGAGAAGTTTGCTACGCCCTAGCGCGGGATCTGAAAGAGGAATATCTTTGACATAATGAAAAATCGCCTCCCAAGCATAATCTTCTATAGACCCAATAACTGGGGATGCAACAGTGGCTATAATAGCTTGTCTCAACCTATTAATCTCGTTGCTTGTCAACACTCAAAGATTCCTCTACGGTTTGTAAAAATTCGCTCATTGTTACACTTAAAGCCTGGGTGATATGACTAAGAACTCTAACAGATGGGCTTTTCAGTCCTCGTTCAAGTTGGCTAATGTATGTTCTGTGCAGACCTGTTACTTCTGCCAAGTACTCTTGAGACCAACCTTTGTGTATACGACGGCGCTGTATTTCTAGCCCTAAAATTTGGTCTAGTTTACTAAATTGCATAAATAATAAATTAGAACTTTGAATACAAAAGTTATACAGACTAAAGTATTCAAAGGTGAGATATACATCCAGTTTGCTGTGCAATGCGCTCACCTCTTTCCATAGCTTAAATTGATGGCTCAAAACGGTGTATTTGCTCGTAAATGCACAGTTTGTCCGGTTTGCGGATGCTGAAAGCGAAGTTCTCTTGCGTGCAGATATAACCGATTTGCGTTGTTTACGCATCCATAAAGGCGATCGCCTAATATACTTACCCCAAGTCCTCTAACATCGGCAGCGTGAACTCTCAATTGATGGGTGCGTCCGGTTTTAGGTATAAATTCTATACGAGTGTAGTCTTTTTCTCTCGCAATTACCCGGAAGTGAGTTAAGCTTAATTTGCCGCGTTCATCGACTTGCTGATAAGGGCGATTTTGCGGATCTCCCCATAATGGCAATTCAATCGCACCTTCATCAATTGTCAGCAAACCGGAAAGTACCGCTTCATAAATTTTGTAAATTTGGCGTTGCTGAAACTGCTGGCTGAGTTGACGATGAGAAGAGCGATCGCGTGCCAGCAAAAGTATACCAGAGGTTTCTTGATCCAAACGATGCACAGATGCGATCGCCATGCCATCAGGTAACTTTTGATGCAAGCGAGTCACAACACTATCTTGGCGATCGCGATAACGACCAGGTACAGAAAGCAGTCCTGGAGGTTTATTTACCGCAATTAACCATTCATCTTCATAAATAATCGGTAAGACCTCTGGAGGGTTAGGTCTTAATCCTGACAGCAAAAACCCCATCAATGGCTGACAGCGTTCCACACAAGCACCGTAAAACTCTCCCTGGATTTTATCTTGTGCAGAGGATGCACCCCACCAAAACTCAGCCATTGCTAGAGGTTTGAGGTTATGTGTTGCCGCATAATGCAGCAGTTTTGGGGCACAACAATCTCCCGTTCCAGTGGGTAAGCCACCTGGTATTAATTGCTGCAAAGATTGCGATTCCCCTAGAAAATTCACTAGGGTGTAAGCTGCGTGTATCTGCGTTTGTAATTGCCGGGAAAGTTGTTTGCGCTGTTGTTTCAGTTCGCGAATCTGTATATCTGCGGTTTCAATTATCTGCTGAAGCGGTTGCAAAGTATCATCTCGTAAACGTTTAAGGTGTCGTCGCTCAATTTTCTGCTGACGACTTTCTTCATCGAGTTGTTCAAGGGCAATTATTAAAGCTTCTCCAGTCAGAGTTTGGCAGAGTATCTGACGTTTTTCGTGTCGTTGCTGTTTATAATTTTGATGGCGATCGCTTATTTTTTGCAACTTTATATCAAACTCGCTTTTAAGCGTTTCGTATTGCTGCCTTTGGGGAAGTTGCTTTAAAGTGATAATTTCCTGCTTGATAGCTTCTAATTGCCCTAATGTGCAAGCTTCTTCTAATGCTACTTCATCTCGTCCCGGAATTGGCGGAACCCAGCCTTCAACTATACTCTTACCATTAAGAAGACCGGAGAAAGCTTTGATTATTCGTTGTTCGCCTAATGGTAGTTCAACTAATAATATTCCATACATTTTACCTTCACGACAGTATAAGTCATTTTGGGCAAGATGTTGCATTAATTTGTGAGCGATCGCCTCTACCAATGAAGTGCGGGGTAGTTTCAGAAGTTCGCCACCTTCAGGACAATGCCCTTGATAATAATAGCTTGGAGATGAGTTGCTGACTGTATAGTTGTCGATAAAATCTGAAAGCGGATGAAGAATTACCATATGAGGTTTTCCACATAACGTGAAAAGTCAGATTCAAACTTGACCAAGCCCCGTTGGGGCGGGGTGTGGGGTGTGGGGTGTGGGGTGTGGGGAAAGAGATAGCCCCAACAACCAGTGGGAAACATACGCCCCCTTGCGAGCGAGGGCGATTGCGTTGGTCGGGGAATCACACGCCCCGAAGGGCGCCGTCTTCTTTCCTACACCCTACACCCTACACCCCACACCCTTCTTCTTGACCAGGCAAATCCAACGCAATTAATAAAGCTTCATTCAGTAAAATCATTGTTTCATCACTAAGCATTCCTCGTAAACGCGAAAAGCGAGTTTTGGATAATACCCGCACCCGATCTGCTATAGCGATATCGTTGGTTAATCCACCGTCTGGGGTTTGAATTAACACCTGAGTCGGATAAACTCGTTTACCAGTTTTATAAGTGGTGCAAGGAACAGCCAAAACTACAGGACTATAAGCAGCGATCGCATCTCGGCTTACTATAATCACAGGGCGAGTTCCACCTTGTTTGTGAACCTTCAACAGGTTCAAGTCGAACATCATAAACTTCTCCCCTCCTCATGTTGGGGATTCTCCCACTTGCAAGGCTTCCCAACTAGCTACAGCAAACTCAGCCTCCATTTTTAGCACTTGAGCTTGATACTCTGGATCTTGTGCCATTTCCACCAGTGCTGCATCAGTTTCTGCGCGTTTCATTATCAATTTCAGCATAACTTAAAAATCCTCATTTCAGTTAAACCGATATGCTGTTTAAGCGTCGAATACAACAAGGCAGTGTTATTACTTTTTAATTTTCTTAAACCGCTCTTTTGCACTTTCAAAAGCAACTTGCATCACTGACTGAATCTTCTTCGGATCGGGTTTTTTGCCCCCCATCAAATCACCGAAGTAAACACAAGCACCTTCCCCCAACGACCAAGTATAAGCCGCTGCCCAGGATGCAGCAATTACGCTACCAAAACCTGGTATAAATTTGATTAACTCGCGAGCGATCGCCTTTGCTAAAAAACCACCTGCGATCGCACTTACCAAACCCCCCGCTTGCGATGGTGTCAGCGTCTGTCCGTACAATTTACCTAGCAACCCCACCATCGATACTTGCAATGCGGTTAATACTGGCATTGTCGCTAGTGGCAACGGTACTGCTGCCAGGGTAGCTGCCATGATTGCAAATGCTAGCATGTAACGACGCCCTACATCGCGGTAGAGGTTGCCAATTTGCTCACCAGCAGAGCGATCCAATAACTGATAAATTGCCTGAGATTCAGCCTCTGGAAGTAAATCTGCTAAAGTATCTCTTAACGCCTCTAAACCATAAAATACTGGTGTGTAACCGTCTTCTTCTAAAGTAAAATCGATCATGATAGAGCGATCGCACACTCCACTAAAAGCTTGCTCAATTGCGGCGAATGCTCGCTTGACTTCCTGATAATCTGGTGGATAAGCCGGATGATCTGCCGTACCCGGAGGATAAACTTCATGCAAGCAAGTAACCGCTAGCAAACAGGGAATATCTGGATATTTCTGACGTAATTCCTCAGCAATTTGTCGTAGCGAGTCAACAGCAAAGTCGTTAATTTTCACCGTGAGAATCAAAATTCTTGCACCGCGACTTTCTTTTTGCAAATCGTTAATTAATTCCTGAATGATTGCCTTTTGTTCTTGATACACATCTCCCAAACCGACCGTATCCGTAAAAATCAGTAAAGGCAGGTCATTTGAAGGATAAGCGTAGCGTTCAGTATGTTGCGTATGCGGACGATATCCTTGACCGACAATCTCCGCAGAAACTCCCGTCAGTCCCCGGACAATCGAACTTTTTCCGGCTTGCGGCTTACCAATCAGCAACGCTTCAGTAGTTGGTAATTCGGCGCGAACTGTCTGCAAAATTTCTGCAACTTGAGCTTCGCTGACGCTCAACTGTTTGACAAGCCTTTGTGCTACTTGGTCTAGGGGTAAAAGTTGCATCAGGCGACTTGTTGCATTATTCCAGACTCCAACGATGCGGTTTTTACTGAAATTATTGCCCGAAGTTTTTACATCATCAATCGATTCATTCGACTGCTGAGAATCAGTTGATGGCAAGTTAGCATCATTTGGCTCAGTCATTTGCATCAAGGTAGATAGATTGACACTATATTTTGTCTATCATTGAGGACGCTTCATGGATAAGATTGTTAAACCTAGAAGACACCTGTAGTCATTTTAGATGATGAGACACAATTGTTCGTCTACCTGCCGACAGTCGTGCGATGGGTGTAGTAAGCGCACAGAGCGCTTAAATTAAGGACTCTTGTCCTTACTACATTTTTGCATTAAAGTTTCTGCCAGTTGAGCGATCGCCTCTTCCATATGATTGAGATTTAACAGCGTACCAGTACCAATAATGCATTCTGGTAATTCTAAACGTAGTTGAGCGATTAATTCCGCAGCGCGATCGCTATTCCAAGTAATTTAGATTAACCGCATTCCTCCTGAAGCGATCGCCATTGCTATTTTACGTCCCAATTCAAATTCAAGAGCGCGAATCGAGCGCGATCGCTTTGCCTAATCCCCGATTAATCGCTTAATAGAAACTGCAACATCCGGAAATGCCAAAGGATTAATTTCACCTTGAGTCAAAGTTGATTGTGATTGATAGCCTTCAGCGGTAGGAACTCGAAATACAATGAGTTGCGCGGTTTGCAAATTAATTACCCAGTATTCGGAAATATTTGCGGCTGCATAAATCTTACTTTTTACTTCCAAGTCTTTATTCAGACTAGAGTTTGAGTACTCTATCAGCCAAAATATATTTTCTGGGTAGGGATGATGTTGTCGGTAATCTCGTCCGAGACGCTGAACAACAGCGATATCGGGTTCTGGTTCAGAACTACTTTGTGGTAAAGTAATTGGTTTAGCTTGGCGAATTTTGGCGCGATCGCCCAACAGATAAATCAGATATTCTCCAGCCTCATCACTAGAATAAGCATGATATTCTTCTTCTGGAACCCGATCGATAATTTCTCCATTGAGCAACTCAACCTGACGCCCTGATAAAATCCCAGCTGCAATCATGTGATGATAGTCTTCAATTGTCCATTTTGCAGTTGTTACGGTCACGGGATGCACTTTTGTTGCTATACTTTTTATCTTATAGGAGCGAGAATTAAGAGCGCTTAATTTATTTTCGCTTTCTTTGAAGATACCTACATGATACGAAGCACAGTTATCGCCGTTAGGCGAATTGCTCTTAATCCAAGTTTCTTCTAAAATTTGTAGTTCTTCTTGCCGAGTGCAAAATCGAGCTTGCTGAGATTGAGTTATGGGGGATGCGATCGTACCTTGTTGCGATTGTTGGTAGCGACGTAAAACCGCTTGAATATTGTGCTTCGAGACAGGTTCACCAAGTTTTTGGGAAAGCGATCGCCACAACTGCGAACCAACTTGTTTGATGTAATCAGGTTCGTAATCTAACTGATCCGCAATATCAGTATATGTGCGTCCTGACCAAGTTCCCAAAAAGACGACCGATTGAACATCATTCAGTTTTCGTTTCAGGTTCTCAGCTTGTAAAAGCTTATCAACTAAGCTAAGTGCGTCTTGTCCCCTCATGGCTAAATATCTTGAGGTAGTGTTAATAACTACTTTATGACTTACGCATTGACATAAATTTGATTGTATGCGTAAACCGTTACTTGATTTGCACCAACAGAAGTTAAGTTCCTTCTGTATTTAGAATAGGTGTAAGAACCATCAACTTATGCAGTTTTGGAATATAAATGGAAAAAACTGCCACTCTTTTGGTCAGTTCAATCAACAAGACTGAGTGTAGTTCCCCTGATGCACGTAAATGCCTCTTTATAAAGTGCGTAAGTCCTATACTTCTTCAAGCTTGCGAGCTATATTACATAAAATTTACCTAAATTTACATAAAAAACTCACTTTTTCTCACCGGCAGAGCGATCGCGCTTGGGTTATTACTGAAAAAGCTAAGGTAAAAATTACAGAATATCTCAGCATAAATACACCCAATTTTCTTGTATTCATTCACACAGCAAATTCCAGAAATGTTATCAGCAACTCTTGAAACAATTAACATCAATCTTCTAAGCGTTGAAGAACGCTATGCTTTCGACATCCTACGAAACTTACCTATCGACAAACTCTCCCGATTGAAGACTTTGTTGAAAGTGGATGAGTCACAAGCGATCGGTCGTGAAACGCTCCAAAAATTCTTACAATTCGTCCAAGAGAATCGTTTTGACTTAACAGAATCTGGAGTTAATGATTTCAAAGAGAAACACGGTTTAGGAAATGCACCTCCGTGGACGGGGATTATTGGCAGTCAAACTGCTGAAGTCTACTTCGACGAAATTATCTCGCTCTTTCCTAAAAATGAGCTTAATCAAATCGCACATCCCAATGGAGCTTGGATTTGGAACTTATCTAAACTTCGTAGTGATTACTTAGAGCAGTTAACTAAATGTAAGGTTAAGCGCGTTTACCTCAAAGTTTTTGACGGGAAATCGCAACCTATGTTCTGGAAACACCAGTGTTCTCCAGAAACGGTCGAGCAGTTCAAGTCTCGCGGTATTCAAGTTTATGGATGGGGGTATCACTATGGTACTTCTGATGTGACTGCTCAGGTTTCGGCAGTTAAGCAAGCTCTGGATTGTGGACTGGATGGGTACATCCTGGATTTGGAAGCTGAGGTAGAAAACAAAAGCACTCACCCGCATGTAGAAAGACTACTTTCTCAACTGCGTCCTCTTGTCAAACCTGGAACGCTTGGTTATACCAGTTTCGGTCATCCAGGATTTCATCCAAATGTCCCCTGGAAGATTTTAGATCAGTACTGCGATATTGCTCTACCTCAGATTTATTTTGAAAAATTTGAGTTTGAACCCACAAACGAAGAAGAAGTTCAAGCTTGTCTTGATGCTCACAAGCAGATGGAGTTGATCAAACCCATCCTACCTATTTGGGGATCTGAATGGGATACAAAACAGCCTGCTTCAGCAAAAGAGCTTCAATTTTACCTCAATCGTTTTCCTGGTTCTTCAATTTTTCTCCTTCCTCATGTAGGTGAAGGTGGAGAAGCCTGGAATCTTGACTATAGCGGTCAACCTGTCATGCTTCCGGGTAGCAGTGAACCCAAAGATTTTGAATTGCCAGAACTGACTCGTATTCTTCGTCAAGGAACTAAAGGAGAAGATGTTAAAGCACTACAGAGAATCCTAAATGCTCAAGGATTTAATGCAGGGGAGGTCGATGGAGATTTTGGCGATCGGACAGAAGCAGCAGTTCGAGCATTCCAGATAAAGGCTAGTTTGACGATTGATGGAGAGGTCGGACCTCAAACTTGGAAAGCTCTAGACCCAGAAGCTAAAGCTATTATCCCACCCGATTTGGGAATTCGAGCCAAACTTGCTGACTTTGCTGAGGATGAAGCTGCCAAAGGTCTGCGATGGACTGGATCTGATAGCGAAGCTGAAAAGTATCTAAAGCCCTTGCGTAAGCCTATGCAAGATATACGTCCAATACCTCATATTGGTTTGACTCCTGTTAATTACGATTGGTGTGCTGCTTTTGTAACTTACTGTTGCCGTCAAGTTGGAATGGAAATCCCAGACAAACCCGAAGGCTTTTGGGCAACGATGGCTTTGGTCGATTCTTGGAAGTTCTGGGCACAGAAGCAGGGGTACTGGTATACAAAGGGCAGCATTACTCCTCGGCGCGGAGACATTCTTGTATTTGAGTGGGGAGATGGTGATTCATCTCTAGATCACATCGGTATAGTTCGAGGATACACCCTTGGTAGTTCCACGATTCTGACTTCTGAAGGCAACAACGGTAATAGAAGCGGAAACTTTACGCGAGAACTGTCCTTTGTTGCTGGATTTATCAGAATCAGCTAAAACCTCTGCATTCTAGTAGAACGCATAGCGGTAAGGTGGGCAATGCTCACTTTACCAATTTCCATAAAATTGAGCAAACTCTATCCAATATGAAAAAAGTTATTTGGTTTGTATTGGTGCTGGCATCTCTAGCAGCATGGCTACTAATTTCCGATGCTGTGTGGAAATATCTTTTCTTTCTGCGCCAGCCTATTTTGATGGGCTTATTTCTTCTGCTTCTGCCTAAACTTGCTAAAGATTGGCTGCCAGCCATGTTGAAGAATCTATTTGTACTTCGTAGCAAGTGGCAATTGGCAGTCATAATTGGGAGCGCAATTGGAGCCGGAATATCAGTAGTTTCAGTTGCATCCATTATTCTGCATAACGCACCAGCTCGCTTTGATGTACCAGCAGCAATAGAAATTCCGGAATTTTTGCAATATGGAATAGCTATTGCCTTAAGCTCATACATTTGTATCGTTGCAATTGACCTGTCTCAAGAAAAACTCAAAAATGATGAAAGACAGTGGGGTGTAATTGCAGGTGTAGGATTAAGTATTGGACTGCTGTTTATCGTTAATTTGCTCAAACAGTGGTTAAGCTCAAATGCTTTCTTAAACAAGATATTTGTTGAATTCATTTATTTTTTAAGTAAACATAAAACAGATGGTTATATCAATTCTCAAACTGGTGAATTGACTGCGGGACATTTGACAGCAATTGCTTATCTTATAATCGGGGTAGCTATCTACATTACTGTGGGTTTGCGCTTTAACCCAAAACCACAAACAAATCGACCCGAAGCACCTGCTCTTTTATATTTGCTGGTCATTATCTCGATAATAACACTAGTCTATGGAGGCGCAACTTTCTACTTTGATTACTTTCGTGTTCCTGTATTGATTTTATTTTTGATTTTCTCTGCTTTCACCTATGTTGGATTTGGTACAAATCACTTTTTTCAACTTGATTCGTTTCAAGAAAATGAAGGTAATAAGAGAGTTGATAGCGATTCTGGAGATTTCAAACAAGTGATAGAAAAACGTCTCCAGCACCAAACGGGAGAGCGGACTTTAGTAGTTGTATGTGCCAGTGGAGGCGGAATTCAAGCAGCAGGTTGGACAGCGCAAGTCTTGACTGGACTACAGCAAAATTTAGGAACGTCATTTACCCAAGCAATAGGTTTAATTAGTGCTGTTTCAGGTGGTTCGGTAGGGACGATGTACTACCTAGATCGCTTTAATAAGAATGGTTTTTTAGAATTAAAAAAGGACAAATATAAATCCTCAGATAGAACTACCAAAGATAGTTTTGATGCTGCTACCGCAGATACTTTAGATGCTGTTGGTTGGGGTCTGGCTTATTTGGATCTGTGGCGTTTCATGGGGTTTCCCTTCATGGTTCACCAGAAGTTTGATCGTGGTACAGCCCTTGAAATAGACTGGCAGTCAGAAATGAAGGAGCCGAAAAAAATAAAAACCTTAGCAACATGGCGAAAACAGATTTTTGATGGCGAAATTCCTATTCCTATATTCAATGCCACTTTAGTCGAAAATGGCTGGCGGTTTCTAATTAGTCCATTAACGTTTGGCAAGGTTATTGATAAAAATTATGTAGATTTTAACAGCCTTTATGGAACCTATGATATGGATGTTGTCACAGCTGCTAGATTATCAGCGACCTTTCCCTACGTTACTCCTATCTGCCGCAACAGCATCAATATTCCTGATAGTAATTATCATGTTGCTGATGGGGGATATTTCGATAATTCTGGTTTTGTAACGGCAGCAGAGTGGCTGGATGAATGGCTAAAACCTGAAAAGAATTTGAATATAAAACGAGTCCTTGTGTTGCAAATCAATGCTTTTCCTAAATATCCTTCTAAAAAGGTGCAGGAGAATACAGGCTGGTTTATGGAATCGCTAAGACCCTTATTTGCAATGT
Source organism: Tolypothrix sp. VBCCA 56010 (assembly GCF_050875635.1). Classification (NCBI taxonomy): domain Bacteria; kingdom Bacillati; phylum Cyanobacteriota; class Cyanophyceae; order Nostocales; family Tolypothrichaceae; genus Tolypothrix; species Tolypothrix sp. VBCCA 56010. The sequence continues at coordinate 27,329 of NZ_JBPAOH010000055.1, read as the reverse complement.
TAAAGGAGCAGGAAAAGGGAAATCCAGGCTGGTTTATGGCAACGCTAGGACCATTACTTGCAATGTTCAAGGTACGCGATCCAGTTTTGGCATCTCGAAATGCTCAGGAAGCAGATCTCCTTGCCAAAAAATGGGAAAATCAGGTAGAGATTCAATACTTTCCCATCTTCTTCCCCTCCGAATCTGAAATATCTTCAGAATGTGCAGTAACTGAATTTTACAGAGATGGTCGGTATCGACCGCCTTTATCTTGGAGGTTAACTGATAGGGAGAAGCAAGCTATTAAAGATGGCTGGACGACAATAAAAGCAGGAGAAAACATTCAAAAAATTAAACAACTCTGGCACGAAACCTGGAAGATGTCAGTTCCTACAGAGGGTGCGCCAGAAGATTACCCACTTGATTGACGAGTTGATCGCTCCTAATAAGTAGGTTGTCTCCTCATTAGACAACACCAGATAAAGTGATGCGATCGCATTTCATAACCTCGCCATCTTACAACTAAAAATTAGTCTTTGTAGAAGCGATCGCCATCCGCCACTAATCAGGAAAAAAGCAACTTATAGAACAACAAAATCCGGGTAAAAGTGGCGAGGTTATTTCATTTGAGCATAACAAAGTAGCAAATAAGATTAATCGCGCTTTTTCTCGTCGATAAACTTCTACTTGTTTAGTTAAGCGATCGACAATCCAATACTCCCGCACACCTTGAACTGAATAAAGTTTCAGTTTTGCTTCTTTATCTCGACGTTCGTTTTGTTTACCAGGAGATAAAACCTCTACAACTAACTCTGGTGCGCTTGTTAAATGTCCGGCTTCATCTTCAATTTGAGCCAGTCTTTCTCGACTCACCCAAACTACATCCGGTATGACGCTATCTGCTTCTGAAAAAATTACACCGGGAGTAATAATTGTTTCCCCTAAACCACTCAACTCTGACCAGGCATCGAGTTTTGCAAATATTTTACCACAAACTTGTTGATGGCGGCGATGGGGAGAGCGAGTCATGAAAAGTTCTCCATCAATAATTTCATAGCGCGTCCACTCATTCTGCGGTAGACCCTCTAAATCGTAAATTGTCCAGCGTACTTTCTCGATCGCTTGACTCATAATTGTCTCCGTCTGGCTTATCGCCTTTGTTTGATTTTATCTGACACAAGCCTTTTGCCGATAAGCCATAGTCGATTTTATTGACAACTTTACCACTTGGAGGAACAGGGCATCCACGTTTCGAGACAAGTTTTTATAACACAACCATCCAAAAGTGCATAAATTGATTGGTTTGCTTCCATAAAAATATAGAAGTGTGGAAGTTCTCAAGCTGAAATACTTGTCAAATGGATGTAGTACTTTGCGCTTTGGCAACTGCTAATCATGCGATCGCGCTATGTAATTAGTTCAATATTGTGCTGCATCTGACGGTCGGTTTACGTTTCAACAGTGTGTTCTATCTTTGTCTGCCACTGATGAGTTAAGCCGTTAGACTCAATAGCAAAAATAATCATGAAACAGGTGTACTAAACATTTCTGGATAATTAAGCAAACACAACATGAGGATAAGTCAAAATGAAACCAGCAGCATATCTTTATAGCTTACTTGACAATAAGGGCGTTATTCGACGCGATTTACCACTAGCTAAACCCGCAGCCGATTTAGCACCCTTACCAGCCAATGAAGAGTTCAATGCACATGAAACTAGAGCAATAGAAGGGGCAAGAAGTTTAGTCTTTAAAGAAGCTTTGCGACCACCGAAGCCGCAACAACCTAAACTTGTGAGCAGTAGTGAGGGTAAAATTGCTGCTATGCTACTAACTATTCCGGCAGAAGGCACTGAAGCCGAATTCAAGGCTATCTACAGGAAGTTGCTTAAAACCTTGCCAAAAGATACTCGCTTTGTCTGTTTGACAAATTCTGGCTCTAAAACTGTCGTTGAAAATTGGTTGAAAGACTACAACAGAGACAAAACGTCTCTGGTTATTGAGACTCCAGATTATGTTGGTTTCTCAATTTGGGCACAGGACGCATACGCTATGTCAGCCACAAAAGACCAGAAGACTTATTTTATCGAACCTTTGTCATTCTTGCGGTACGCTGATGCTGTCATTTCAGACTACGTTACCAACGCAACAAATATTAAAAACTTTCAAGTACCTCTGTACTTTCAAGGTGGAAACATTCTTGTTGGTGACGATTTCTGGCTAATTGGCATTGATTATCCGACAAAAACACTTCAATACATTGAAAACGCTATTTTCCCAGATCCTGGTGAAAAACCAGAAGATTTAGTGAAACGACTGTTTAAAGAGAACCTTGATGTATCTCGTGAGTTAATTTATGTCGGTTCTCCAATTCCAGTGCCTGCTGAAGATATTGTGTTAGTAGAAGAAGATGGTCAGTACTTCATTGATCTGGTGTTTCAAGGTAATGAAGAGGGAACAGCTCAACCACTATTTCACATTGATATGTTCCTGACTCTGCTAGGGAGAAATGCAAGTGGCAAATATCAGATTCTTGTCGGCGATCCTTCGATAGCACCAACGCTACCCTCTTCATCGGCAGCAGCGTATTCAATGCAAAATGTTTTTGATGCTATTGCCAATGTTCTAGAATCCAAAGGATTTAGTGTCATTCGCAATCCATTACCACTAACTTTCACAAAAGAAAAAACCACTATCGATAACCTGAATCGTCCCGAAGACAAAAAGCTCTATGAAATTTACCTGAAGCTGCAAGCAGCAGGATTGACAGAAGTTGAGCTTCGTAGCTGGTATTTTGCCACAGCAAACAACGCACTGGTTGAGATTACACCATCTAGCAAGCGGGTGTGGTTGCCTACCTATGGTTATGATGAGCAGAGCTACCTCAAAGATTCAGACAACGACAATCAAAAAATTTGGCAAAACCTCGGCTTTGAGGTGACAATGCTACCAAACTGCAACAGTTTAGCTCGTGGATTAGGTGCTGTACATTGCATCCAGAAGTACATAGAACGAGCGTAATTTCTAACCGCACTTTAACACTTCACTTCCTAGCGATCGCATTTCATAACTTCGCCATCTCACAACTAAAAATTAGTCTTTGCAGATGCGATCGCTATCCGCCACTAATCAGGAAAAAAGCAACGGATAGAACAACAAAATCCCGGTAAAAGTGGCGAGGTTATTTCATCTGAGCCTAACAAAGTAGCAACTAAAATTAATCGCGCTTTTTCTCGTCGATAAACTTCTACTTGTTTAGTTAAGCGATCGACAATCCAATATTCCCGCACACCTTGAACTGAATAAAGTTTCAGTTTTGCTTCTTTATCTCGACGTTCGTTTTGTTTACCAGGAGATAAAACCTCTACAACTAACTCTGGTGCGCTTGTCAAATGTCCCGCTTCATCTTCAATTTGAGCTAGTCGTTCTCGACTTACCCAAACTACATCCGGTATGACGCTATCTGCTTCTGAAAAAATTACACCGGGAGTAATAATTGTTTCCCCTAAACCACTCGACTCTGACCAAGCATCAAGTTGTCGAGCAATTTTAACACAAACCTGTTGATGGCGGCGATGAGGTGAGCGAGTCATGAAAAGTTCTCCATCAATAATTTCATAGCGCGTCCATTCATTCTGCGGTAGACCTTCTAAATCGTAAATTGTCCAGCGTACTCCCTCAATAGCTTGACTCATAATGGTTATCGTCTGGCTTATTGTCTTTGTTTGATTTTATCTAATTGAAAAGTCTTTCAATTAAGCGATCGCCTACCGTTTAATTTCCTTAAACCGCTCTGTTGATTATATGGATGTAGTAAGCGTTTTAACGCTTAAATTAAGGACTCTTGTCCTGACTGCATTTTTGCATTAAAGTTTTTGCCAGTTGAGCGATCGCTTCCCAATCTCCACTATTTACCAGCTTAGGAGGAAATAATTCACTACTCAAACCAACTGCTACCGCTCCAGCTGCTAAAAATTCTGGGGCATTATCTAAAGTAACCCCACCTGTGGGAATCAAGGGAATTTGTCCTAATGGTCCTTGTAGACTTTTAATATAATTAGCTCCTCCCACCGCTTGCACGGGAAACACCTTGACACAACTTGCACCTTGTGTATATGCGCTAACAATTTCTGTGGGAGTCAGCGCCCCTGGTATAATTGGTACATGTTTCGCGATTGCGGTTTGAATCAGAGTTGAGTCAACGTGGGGTGTGAAGAGAAATTGCGCTCCAGATGCGATCGCCTCTTCCATATGATTAAGATTTAACAGCGTACCAGTACCAATAATGCATTCTGGTAATTCTAAGCGCAATTGAGCAATTAATTCCGCAGCGCGATCGCTATTCCAGGTAATTTCGATTAACCGCATTCCTCCAGAAGCGATCGCCAATGCCATTTTACGTCCCAATTCAAATTCAAGAGCGCGAATCACGGCGATCGCTCGATGTTTTTGCAGTTGTGATAACCAAATTTGATTAAACATCTAAAATTTAACAGCGCTAACAGTTGTTTTCGCAAACGTTACAGGCTATCATATTTTTCTTTGCTTGCATATAGTAATCCGCGCATAAGAGCGTGAAAAGTTAGATCCCCGACAACTTATGCGAAGTCGGGGATCTGGACGCGAATTTGAGCGCTTGCACGCACACTACGCGAACACAACTCAAATAAGATTGCTATATATAATTTACAATTTCACAAACACATTAATTCTCCACGTAAATGAACCTTCATAAATTATCATCTTCATCAGTTATAACCTTGCTAGTCGCAGCAACCCTTGCTAGTGGTGCAAACTTATTTCCATCCTTGGCACAATCGCAACTAACACCACAGGAGAAATCTAGGCAAAGCTTTCAACCAGTTTACCAATTGCGCGGACATATATGGGATGTTGCCTCTCTCGCTTTATCGCAAGATGGGCAAATCCTTGTTAGTGGTAGTTTTGACCAAACAATTAAGGTGTGGAACCTGAATACAAAAAAACTGCTAGCTACTTTAGATGGACATACTGATGGAGTTAATGCGGTTGCGATTAGTCCAGATGGGCAAATTCTAGTTACTGCTGGGGGAACAGCGCAAGCTAATACAGACAAGAGTATCAAATTATGGAACCTAAAGACAAAAAAGTTGCTTGGTACTCTACAAGGTCATTCTCAAGGCATAACTTCGCTTGCGATCGCACCAGACAATCAAACTCTCGTAAGTGCTAGTTACGACAAGACCATCAAATTATGGAACCTGAATACAAAAAAATTGCTTGCCACTTTAACCGGACATTCTAGCCGAGTTACTTCTATTGCCATCAGTCCGGATGGGCAAACTCTAGCTAGCGGAAGTGGTGCGGTGGGTGGGGTGGATACTACAAATAATATCATCAACTTATGGAAGCTGAAAACAGGTAAATTACTGCGTACCCTGACTGCACATTCTGGGGCAATTAGTTTTCTTGCTTTTAGTCCGGATGGAGAAACGCTTGTCAGCGGTGCAGATCCTTCTGTGAAGATATGGAACGCAAACACCGGAGAATTGCAGCGTACTCTTAATTTATCTTCAATTGGGGGCATCAGTGCGATCGCCATCAGTCCGGATGGACAGACGCTGGTTAGTGGTGCTTTAGATACTTCGGTTAAGTTGTGGAATTTGTCTACCGGAACCGTACTAAAAACGCTGGTGCAACCTCCCAGCAACAATCAAAATTTTGATCGTCTTACACCTAGTAGTATCGCTTTTAGTCCGGATGGCAAAATTCTGATTATTGGTCATGGTGGTGAAGCTGCTTTGTCTAATTTCCCGATTGACATTTGGCGGATATCTTTTTAAGAAGCAGATATACATCTCTAGTGGGAGAAAATAACAAGCGAGCGCCTAACTTAAGTAATATTTTTTTTCCATCTATAAGTATTTTTTTTCTACCTTAAGTGGTATTTAAATCTGTAATTACGGGTGATTCATAGGTTTTGGGGTTTAAGATAAAATTATGAGACATTAATCTTCATCAACATCAATTAAATTCTGTCGCCAGCAGGAGGTAAACAAATAAAGTAATGTTTAGGCTATTCCTAGATAGATATTTTAAACATCTTAGGAACAGCAGTATGCCTCTTTACAAACTCGAAGACTTTGACCCGAACTATAGAGATACCTTTGCTGGTGATGACATTAAAGCTTTGGATCTCTATACCGAAGGTGGAGAAAAAATTGGCTCAGTAGCTGATGCATTAGTCGATCCAGAAGGTCGTTTTCGTTATTTAGTCATTAATACAGGTATTGCATCTTTAGGTAAACAAATATTGCTTCCGATTGGTCTATCCCACATTGACTATAATCAAAAGCGCGTCTACGTTGATGGACTCAGCAAATCACAAGTAGAACGTTTACCAGAATACAAAGACAGCATAACCGTTGATTACGACTACGAAGAACAGGTACGCAACGTTTATCGTCCAGAAGGTAGAGACGTTAATTTAAATCGCGACACTTACAATTATCAGCAAGAACCTTCTTTCTATAATTTGAACGAGCAATCTCATCAAACTTTGAAACTGTATGAAGAAAGATTAGTTGCTAATAAAACTCGTGTCAAAACTGGAGAAGTAGCAGTTGGCAAGCATATTGAAACTGAAACCGCACGAGTTTCAGTACCAATTGAAAAAGAACGAGTTGTGATTGAGCGAGTTACTCCCACAACCAGCGAAGCTGTAGTAGATTCTCGTGAAGCTAAGTTTGAAGAAGGTGAAGTTGCACGCATAGAACTGTACGAAGAAACCCCGGATATCCATAAAGAAACGTTTGTCCGTGAAGAAGTTAGAGTCACCAAGGTTGTAGATAAAGAGACGGTTGAAGCACAAGAAACAATTCGTCGCGAAGAGTTAGATATTGACACTGAAGGTGATTTGCGTGTAAATGAAAGCGGTTCTAACGTTAACAAGAGTGTTTAAGAACTGATTAACAAATTTGTTGAGTTTATTTAATGATGCAAACAGGTAGAAAATTTAGATTTCTGCCTGTTATTTTTTTGATAAAAATATAAATAAGTTTTGTAAAGAAAGCAAAGATTATAATTTATCGGTTAGATAGATTTAAATATCTACCATTTGAATGCAGAGATAAGTAATTGAAGTCAGTCGTAAGAAAGAGGAAGATAAACGAATAAAAAATTACCATATTAATGTAGGATAAATAAAGTTGGAGTAAAAATAATATGCCTCTTCACAAGCTAGAAGATTTTGACTCAGACTATCGCAACACTTTTCAGGGTGATGACATCAAAGGTAAGAGTGTATATACCGAAGGAAGTGACGAAAAAATAGGTACTGTCAGCGACGTTTTAGTGGATGAAGATGGACATTTCCGCTATTTTGTTGTTGACTTAGGCTTTTGGATTTTTGGTAAGAAAGTATTGTTACCAGTTGGTCGTACTCGCGTCGATCATGGTGCCGATCGCGTATATGCTTTAGGAATGACCAGACAGCAAGCAGAAGATTTACCAGAGTTTAGCGATCGCCTAGCAGTTGATTACGACTACGAAGAAAAAGTACGCGGTGTATATCGTCCATCTGGTGGAATTGCTGAAAGACCCCTAGATACACCTACACCGTTAGATGCAACAACCGGTTTGGGTGCAACCAGTTTGGGTGCAGCAACTGGTTTGGGTGCAGCAGCGTATCAGCCAGCACCAGGGGCAGATGCAATTGTAGATCGTCCTACTTACAACCGCGACACCTACAATTACAAGCAAGATTCTTCTTTGTATGACCTAAACGAGCAGGATCATCAAACCCTGCGATTGTACGAAGAACGCTTAGTAGCTAACAAACAACGTCGTAAAACCGGTGAAGTAGCGATCGGTAAGCACGTTGAAACCGACACAGCACGAGTTTCGGTTCCAGTAGAAAAAGAGCGCGTAGTAGTCGAGCGAGTAACACCCGCTGATGCTGGTAGAACTGTTACTCCTGATGCAACTGCTTTCAAGGAAGGTGAAGTAGCACGCATGGAAATCTACGAAGAAACTGCTAAGATTAACAAAGAAGCATTTGTCCGTGAAGAAGTCAATTTCAAGAAAGTTGTTGACCACGACACAGTAGAAGCGAAAGATAATATCCGTAGTGAAAAATTGGATATAGACGCTCCTAATCTTCCCATCGAAGAACGCTAATATCACACAATGCAGACTTCAGACACGAACACAGTTCGTTCTGCAATCTAACTAATTAAATACAGTACAGGTGAAGCTTTTTAATTAGCTTTGCCTGTACTTGTAATAAATTGGATAAACAAATTTCATTTACTTTTGTCATGCTTAAAGATTACCTATTAACGAACCGCAAAGACGCGTTCGCGTAGCGTCTCCGTTCGCGCAGCGTCTCCGACAGGAGAAGGAGAAGGACACAAAAAAAGAAAAGAAAGAAAAAGATAGGTAATCTTGTAGCGGGAAGAAAGTAGATTTAACAAAAAATAATTAACAACTTTTTGCATATGAATAGTCAAACTGTGGTACAAAACGCAGAAAATACTGACAACGCAACTCGTATTATGTCCTTGTTAGAAACCTTACGGCAAAAAGTACAAAACTTCGCTGTCCTAGATATGCAAGGTCAGCGAGTAGGTGAGGTCAATAATCTAGTATTAGATGCCAATCGTCAGCTAAACTTAGTTGTATCGGAAGATCCTAATCCGCTTAACAATAATCGCTTTTTCTTACTACCAAGTAAGCTGATCAAAAAAATTGACACCTCAACAAGGTCTGTATATATGGAAATAGATAAATTAGCAATATCTAATCAGGAATATTTAGGACAAGAAATACCATCAAACGAAAAAATATTAGATAATTCCAATATTACACCAGTCAAGAATTCATCTGTAAATAGTACAGTAGAGCCGAAACATAATTTAGAAAATGTCGTTGAAGAAGATATTATTCGTTTGCTAGGTGAAAGATTAATTGTTGACAGCACCAAGCGAAAAATCGGTGAAGTTATTGTTCGCAAAGAAATTGAAACCAGGATGGTACAAGTACCAGTCCGCAGAGAGAAACTTATTGTTGAACAAATCAACCCAGAACACAAACAACTTGCAGAAATTGATTTAGGATTGACAGAAATCTCTGGTATTGATTTGGCTGAAAACCAAAAACCTGAATTTGCAAGTCTTGACGGTAGTTTAACAGTGAGTGGTGATTTTAGTTCGCCGAAAATAGCTAGTTTACTTTTAAATGCGATCGCTCTTGAGCGCAATCATAAATGCAAGCAGGTGCGAGTCACAATCGTTGTTGAAGATGAGTCAACTCAAAATAAATATCAAGAATGGTTCGATCGCTGTTCCCAAGGTCAAGATCCAAAGCCAGAAAAATAGACATATAATTTTGTAGTAAGCGCTTCAGCGCTGAAGCGTTTATTGCGAAAATTATGTATAAAGAATCACTTATAAAGTCAAGAAAAGCGCTGAAGCGTTTATTCCAAGAATTCTATATAAAGAATCATTTATAAAGTCAAGAAAAGCGCTGAAGCGTTTATTATGAAAATTATGTATAAAGAATCACTTATAAAGTCAAGAAAAGCGCTGAAGCGCTTACTACGAACTCGTGTATATTAATTTTTTATTTATTTGTGGGGAAAAGCGCTAATTAAAACTCACAAACCGAGTCTCGCTCGATAGAACAGGTATTTTTAGCAAAATCGTTTCTTTCAACTTTGAATATCTGCATTTTCTTCAGAAGTACTAGAGATTTAAGATTATTTGGGAGAATGAGCGGTTCTTGATTGGGTTGAAGCATGTCTGCGAGCGCTATCGCCGAACAAGTCATATTCGCAAAGCTTGCTACACCCATCGCTTTAAACCAGAACTCAGATTTTTTTAAACTTGATTGCATAAATCGTCTATAATGTGGAAAACTTATAGACGATTTTATACTTTAAAATTCAAAAATATAGTAGTAAAAATACGTATATTAAAATCTAGATGTTTCCCTCACGGCGGATAATATAGCGGTTCTCACTTGCGTCAAATACATTGCGATCGTAGGGACAATTCATGAATTGTCCAAGAGTGCGTATCGTTGTGTATTGCATTCAACTGAAAACCGCTATATAAGGAACTTCCAAATAAAAAAATATTCAAAAATTTATTGTGGTGCAGGCATCTTGCCCGCTAATTACCAAGGACGGGCAGGAAAGCCCATCCCACAAGATGGGATAATTTATTTTCTGGTGTTCCCTAAAGTCCAAAAAAAATGCAGTTGTAGCGGTTCTGGCGATAAAATTAGCACTCTCCTGTTCCGATTAAAGTAATAATCAGTAAAGACTTGCGTCCAAACAGTTTTTCTGGCTACAAGAAAATGAAATTTCGACCGCAGAAACCCTCAAGGAATCAATGGCAGCGTCGGCTTCCACGAGTTAACATCAAGATCCGGGATGGAAGGTTCCAGATTATGGGCATGAATACTTGGTATTCATACTGGCGTGAACCGTATCATCTGCTACTAACTCTTCCTTGGTCTGGCTTTTTGCTGTTGATTGCTGTCACGTATCTGGCAAGCAATGGTATATTTGCCCTCGCTTACTTAGCAGGAGGAGATTGCGTCGAGAATGCCCGACCGGGTTCTTTTTTGGATATGTTTTTCTTTAGTGTTCAAACTTTAGCATCTATCGGCTACGGTGCGATGTATCCGAAAACAACTTACTGCAATCTTGTTGTCACAATTGAAGCAATGGCAAGTCCGGTGGCAATTGCTGTGATGACCGGATTAGCTTTTGCTCGTTTTTCTCGACCGACTGCGCGTGTTATGTTTAGCCGTGTCGCCATTATTACACCTCATGAGGGAATGCCAACCTTAATATTTCGGACGGCAAACCAGCGCGGCAACCAGATTTTAGAAGCGCAGATGCAGGTATACTTAATCCGCGACGAAGTTACCGCCGAAGAACAATTTATCCGTAAAATCTACGATTTGCAACTAATAAGGAATCACTCTCCCAGCTTTACTTTAAGTTGGCTGGGGATGCACGTAATCGATGAGTCGAGTCCACTTTATGGGATATCAGCCGAGTCTTTAATTGAGACAAATACCACCATTACAGTTTTATTAACTGGCATTGATGAAACCATTGCCCAGTCAGTCCATGCTCGTTATGATTATACTGGGCGGGAAATTCTCTGGAATTATCGGTTTGTAGATGTTATTTACCGCACAGCCGAAGGGCATCGCTACATCGATTACAACTTCTTCCACGATGTATCGCCTTTAGATTAAGAAGCAAAGAGTGCTTCAGTTTACTCGTTAAGCAGTGGTTGTAATGGTTTGACAACAACCCGACCATTTTCAACCACAGTACAATTTTTCGGCTTTTGGCATTTGCTGTCTGCCACACCTGGGCACTCTTTTTGAGATTGGATATTTTGCTCCCTTTGTTGCTTAAGGACAACGACACAAGGAGCGCATAAGGCGGATGACATATGAGGTATTCTGAGCTTCTATATTAATTATCGCTCTGCTGGGGATCGTTGGCAGAAAAATTTGCTTGGTCTTTAAATAACTTAAACTTTGAAATTACTCTAGGGCACAATTTATGAAAAAATTTCTCAAATACCTGAGTTTCGCTTTTATATCCACAGTTTTAACTGCAACTCCTTCAATTGCAGCTGACCAAATCGCTTTTTATTATCCTCCCTTTGGGGAATTTACTTTATCCACTGATTCTCTAGAAACTTTTGCTAAAGAAGGTAAAATTACTAAAGACTTTGCCTTTTATGCTGAACGTGCTACTCCCCAACAACTTGCTCAACTGCGGGAATTACTCCAGCAGAAGTTTAAAGTCACTCCTACTTTAGTATCTCAGTTTAGCTACTCACCTTTAGGGGAAAAGGTAGTGCAACGTTTGGGAGAATTAATTCAAACTGATAAGCAACAAAACGGCTTTTATGCAATACGCGGTGCTTTAATTTTAGCTGCTACTGACCCCGAAGGCTTAAGTGTTGTCAATGTGCTGCGACGATTTCCCAGCAATAGCGTGCGGATAAACTTCACAGAGGGGTTGCAGGTAGTATCAAACTTGACAGATTTGCTGAAAAGAAGAGATGCGATCGTTGCTTTTATTCAAAAAGAAGCAAACGCAGAAGCGGAAACTGCAAAGATTGACTTTTCCAAACAGCCAGATTTGCGATCGCCTGGAAATTTTCGCTTTTCAAAAATAACCCTGCAATTGAAAGACCAAACACGCGATCGGCGTTTACCCGTCGATCTGTATTTACCCACTCCCCCCCTCTCCCCCTCCCCCACTCCCTCTCCTCTAATTGTCATTTCTCACGGTGTCGCTTCAGACCGCTTTGCTTTTGTTTACCTAGCGCAACATTTAGCATCCTACGGTTTTGCTGTTGCCGCTTTGGAACACCCCGGTAGTAATGCACAACGCTTTCAGCAGTACTTTGCGGGTTTGGCAGGTCCACCAGAACCGACGGAATTGATTAACCGACCTTTAGATGTCAAATTTGTGCTGAATGAACTTCAGCGCTTAGAAAAGTCCGATCCGCGAATGCAGGGTAAACTGAATTTTCAGCAAGTCGGGGCATTTGGTCATTCTTATGGCGGTTATACTGTTTTCACCCTGGCTGGTGCAAAAATTAACTTTGGGCAAATCCGTCAAGATTGCAATCCGAATAAATCCTTGAATTTGTCGGTGTTTTTGCAGTGTCGGGCAAATGAGTTAACATCAGCAAATTATCCTTTAAAAGACGATCGCATTAAAGCTGTTTTTACAGTTAATCCTTTCGTCAGCAGCATCTTTGGTGAAAGTGAAGTGCGTCAAATTAAACTTCCCTTTATGGTTGTGTCAGGTACTCAAGATATTGTCACTCCTACTGTACCAGAGCAAATTCGCCCTTTTACTTGGCTTGGGAGCAAAAATAAATACTTAGCAGTGATTGAAAATGCAACACACTTTACTGCTTTAGCCGAATCAACCGAGGATAATGGTGTATTACCTATACCCCCAGCTTTCCTCGGTCCACCTAGTAAAGATGCTCATTCTTATCTTAATGCTTTGAGTGTCGCTTTTTTTGAAACGTATCTTTTGAATCGCCCCGAATACCAAGTTTATTTGCAGCCAGCTTACGCCAAATATATCAGTAAAGCTCCCCTCAATCTTAGTTTTTTACAGTCTTTAACGCCAGAGCAATTAACTCCTTTTGTAAATGGTGTAAGGAAGTAGGGAGTGGGGAGTGGGGGACAAGGAGACAAGGAGACAAGGAGACAAGGAGACAAGGAGAATTCAAAATTTAATACTCTCCCCCTTTCCCCACCCTCTTTTCATCGCAATTTAGGAAAACAATTTAAATCGCGCTAATTGAGTTTCAATCGTTTGAGAAAGTATTTTATCCAGGTCGATGTCATCTGTCCATTCGAGAATTTGCGATCGCGGTAAGTCAAAGGGAAATTGTCCTGCTAAATCTGGACGTTGCATTTTTGCTAGTAAAATTTGTTCAGAGCGCTTACTCTGGATCGCATAGCCAATTTCAATACAAACGTTGGGACTGGGTATTAATTGAGCGCTTTCTTTACCGTCGATGCTAGCAATCGGTGTAGTGTCAGCGATAAACAACAAACTTTTGCGGATTTTTCGCATCATTGTCCGGTTTAGTCGTAGAGAAGCATCGCTAGGACGGTAAGATTCAACTAAGGTTAGAGGTAAGCGCGATCGCATATTCAATATTTCTAAACTATTTTGCAGCCCTTGTCGCAAAGCGTCACTCGAAAAGGCATACTCAGTTTGATAGCATAAAAAAATTGTTGGTTCTAACTGCGCTAAAACCGCTTGTTTGGTGAAATAAATTTCATGACTAATTAAGTCAATGTTGGCTACGCAATAACCACCGCTACCTTCAATATAAAACTCAATATTTTCTCCTTCCAGATAGCGGACAAACCAAGTTGATTGCTTAATTTCGTCACTTTCTTCTAAAAAGTCCGCTCTTAATCCCGATTTCAACAGGCTTTTTTTACTTAAGCGAATATCTGGCGGACGTTTTTCCAGTTCCCGAATCGGCTCGTAATCTTCAAGATACCATGCTCTGAGCGCAATAATTGACATAAGGCGCTATTTCAAATTTCTCTTAATATTTAACCTCGTACAAGCTTACACCCAGGTGTCCCACAAAAAACCAGGAATGAGCGCAAAACAGATCGTAAGTAGGGATAATTCATGAATTATGCCTACGAAAAAACAACAACACCCAAGCTTCTACTAGCTGCGTTATTTCCTCTCTTTGTTTCTTCTAGCCAGGGATGCACTTACATTTCATCACATCAAACTAGTAATGAAATTTAGTGACAGCGCCCCCTAAACTTCTATATTTGAGGAAATTTCGGCGTTCGCGTTGGGTGTTGTTGTGTTTTTAGGAGACAGATGTAAATCAAGCAGCGTTTTTACCTCTTCTTTTCTTCAGTTTTAGCTGTTGTATCTGCCAGGAAGCTTATTAGCTTCTACTATTAGATTATCACCTTTAAAAAAGAAGAAAATTATTTGCAACTAAACTTTACCTTTGAGGAGACATCTGACTAATGATATCGTCTTTCGCGCCGGCGATAAAATTAGCAAAACGCTCTGCCAGCGGTGGTACCATAACTAAAGGACTGGTGAAACCAGAGAATATATGAATATTTGTAAATCCGGGAATAGCACCAATCAAAGGTAAACTATTGTTGCTAAAAGCGACTAAGCAATGATGCCAAGTACCTGCTACATTTTCCAAGGCTGGTAAAACGTTGCCGATGCTTTTTCTTAACCATTCTTCACTTTCTTTAGCATCTACTTTGGCGTTGACATCGGTGAGAGTGCGGCTAATTTGCCCGAAGCGCACACTACCATCGACAAATTGAACTGCACCCGCATCTAAAATTGGTGGTAGTATTTCATTATTGGGTTCATCCCATAATTCATCAACTTGAGTTGATTGAGTTTCTAATTTAAACCTTTGTAGATTTGCTGGCGTGATTAAGGTTTGTAACTGCACATCAAGGGGTGGAGTTTCGATCATTTCTGTATGGGTAAAATAGAGTTTAATGGAAATACCCGCTGATTTTAATAGCTGTCGGCTGAGTCCTCCAGCGCAGATGACGACGTTACCACTGTGATAAGTTGTGGTTGTTGTTTGTACGCCGTGTGGTAATATTTGTAAGACTTGCTCAAATTGAATTTCACCGCCAGCACGTAGAAAAGCTTGGATGTATGCTTGTGCTGTTTTTTCTGGGTTGATATGTCCGTGTTTGACTGTTAAAGCACCAGCGATCGCTTGTTTATTCAATAGTGGTTCTAATTCACACGCTTCTTTTATAGTAAGTAATTGAGGAGGCGTAGCAACATGCGTGTATAATGCAGCAATTGCTTGGGGATCGCTATTGTTGGGAATTGTTAATAATAAATTTAATTCGCGAAATTCGATATCCGCGTCTAGCTCTTGTGAGAGAATGTGGTAACGGGCGATCGCTTCGGTTGATAATTGCCGGGTTAATGGTGTTGTAGCAGACCAATAAGCTAAACCACCATAACTATAGCGAGTGGCGTTGTTGGCGATCGCGTTTTGTTCTAATAATAGTACTGAGAAGCCTTTTTTTCTTAGTTCGTAGGAAAGTGCAGCACCAGTTATTCCACCACCAATTACAATCCAGTCGTAGGTTTTCATATCAATAATCTCACGCCAAGGCGCAAAGACGCAAAGAAGGAGTAATGGATATTCGTTGTGAAAGTTTATCAGATTATGCTGCAATAGCTGAGGTTAATATATTAGCTTTTGGGCAAGAAAATGAGGCAAAGCTGATTGAGGAAATTCGTTGTTCTCTAGGTTATATTCCGGAACTTTCTTTAGTTGCAGTGGTTGATAATGTTATAGTTGGTCATATCCTTTTTAGCTATATTGATTTAATTGGTGAGGAAAGTTTACAGGTACTCGGTTTAGCACCGATGGCAGTTCTTCCACAGTTTCAAAGACGAGGTATTGGTAGCGCACTTGTAGAAGCTGGGTTGGAAAAAGCAGACGCTCTTAAAGAAGCTTTAGTTATTGTACTGGGTCATCCGCACTTTTATACGCGCTTTGGTTTTGAGCCTTCAATTAATTACAAAATTATCTCTCCTTTTCCAGTTCCAGAGGATGTTTTCATGGTGAAACCACTGCAAAACTATCAGGAAAAATATCAGGGTAAAGTTGTTTATCCTCCAGCTTTTTGGGCTGTTTAAATTCAATTTGGCAAAAACGCCCACAGGCTATAAGCCACACCCTTCTAGGGTGTCGGGCAGAATATTTGCGCCTTTTTTGGTTGTATAAGTCGCTTTAAAAATCAACTATTTTTGCGCTGACAATACCCTTTGCTTCTAACATAGATGCAACTTGTAAAATTAACGCTTCATTGTAGGGTGCAGCTATTAGTTGCACTCCCAATGGTAAGCCATTTTGCTGTTGAATTGGTACTGATAAAACGGGTAAGCCGATGAAAGATAATGGTTGCGTGTATAATCCTAAATGAGGACGGACAAGAATTTCTTCACCATCCAAAATCATCGTTTCTTGACCGATTAACGGTGCTGAACAGGGGGTAGTTGGGGCGATGATTACATCTACCTTTTGGAATATTTCGCGGACGCGATCGCGATACCATTTTCTAAAGCGTTGCGCTTGGATGTACCAACTACTAGGAATTAAAGCACCAGCAAGAAAGCGATCGCGTGTTGCGGGATCGAAATCTTGGGGACGCGATCGCAATTTTTCTAAATGCAGATTTGCACCCTCGCTAGCGGTAATTACAAACGCCGCTGCACGAGCGCGATGTGCTTCTGGTATTGTAATATAATCTCGCACATCCAAAGCACGAGCAACTTTTTCAACTGCTGCTAACGCTTTTGGATTCGCTTTTTTCACAAAATAATCATCAGCAATCGCAATTCGCAAATTATCAATATTTGGTGTTAAATTGCGCGTTTCTATACAGGGACGCTTTGTACAAATCGGATCGCGATCGTCTTCACCTTGAAGCACATCAAACACCGTTGCAATATCGCGCACCGAACTAGCAAAAGGTCCAATGTGGTCAAAACTGCTAGAAAATAAAGCTACACCAGCGCGAGACAACCTACCATAAGTCGGCTTCAAACCAAAAATACCACAAAAAGCCGCCGGAACGCGAATAGAACCATTAGTATCAGAACCCAGCGTCAGCGGAACCAACCCCCCAGCAACCGCAGCAGCAGATCCACCAGAAGAACCACCACTTACCCGACTTAAATCATGAGGATTGTGAGTAGCACCATAATGAGAATTTTCCGTCACAAATCCATAAGCGTACTCATCCATATTTAAAGTACCGACAAGAACCGCACCCGCTTGTTTCAACCTTGCAACCGCAGTTGCATCTTGAATTGCCGGCGGATTTTCCGCATTAATTTTCGATCCAGCCAAAGTTGTTAAACCAGCAACATCAAAAAGATTTTTCACCGCAAACGGAACCCCCGCAAGCATTCCCGGATAATTACCTTGCGCTATTTCCCCATCTATGCGTGCAGCAGAATGCATTGCAGATTCAGCAGTCACACTCGTAAAACAATTTAACTCATTATCCCGCGCCGCAATTCGTTTTAAAGCAGCTTCAGTAACATCCACCGCACTAACTTTGCCTTCACGCACAGCAGCTGCAATTGATAAAGCATCATTCATAATTCAAAAATTGGTGCAGCTTCAACATCATCCGGTAATTCAAACGAATTCACAATTAGAGCGATCGCCTTAATTCTCTCAAAATTTGCCACCACACCATCCCGATACTCATCCCTCAACCGCAAATCCATCAACAACCCCATAGCATCCACATACTCACCCACATCAAACTCCCTCTCCATCCCTCCTCCTCCGCGCCCTCTGCGCCTCTGTGAGTCCAGCCCCCGTCTTGGCGGTTTCCGTCACGATGGGGGACTGGCGAACCCGAAGGGCGGTTCGTTATAATAAATCTACAGCTCCTAGCGGCAACTCAAAAAACCCATCCTCCCCACACACAAACTCAACCACCTTCACCACAGCATCAACATTCAAAGCACCATAAACGTGAGGAAACAAATCCTCCACCCCCTCATAACGAATTTCCGCTGCAACCTTCTGCGAATCAATACAAAGAAGTACCAAATCCCTTTGATTTCTAAAACGAAAATTTGCCACCTTGATAACTTGCGTAGGTGTCGAACAGTGAATAAAACCCTCCGAATCCAGAGTATCACCGCGATAAAATCCTGCAAGTTTCGCTTTTTCCCATTCTTCGCGTCGCGTGATGTGCAAAATAATTGTCATATAGCAATTTTATCTGATTTTTGAAAAAGACAACCGCACTTTTAAAGCAGCGGTTCGTCAAACAAACTTAAGTATTCTTTTAGCATGAAAAAAGTAGCTATTAATTATGCTTCTTTTTCTCGCTCTTGACGAAATTTTTCTAACAATTGAGGAAAATGTTTCAGATCATCAATTGATTGTGGCGCTGGGTAAAACTCCGAAGCAGGTTCAGCATTTACTTTGTCCATGTATGCATAAAATGCTTCATTATCTTCTCGATGTTCAAGCATATAAGCAAGTAGCTGTTTTTTAGTCATTACCTGAAAATTTGGCTTTGTCATAATAGCCTCCAAAGTCCATTACGATTTATCAAGATTGCTGTCTCTTCTCCAGCCAGGAAAAATACTTCACTAGTTCGTTCATCTAAACGAATGATATAAAATTTGCAAATACATTTTTGTTGCCCAGTAACTTAAGATAAAGCAAGTCAATAGTTGTGCCGAAGTTGGAATAGTGATTCTCCCCTGATATGCTCTCACTGACATAAATATACTCGCTTTTGGTATGTGCGGAATGCTAATTACTACAAACCTATTAATTATTGAAAGTCTTTCATAAGTTTCTGGAGTTAAAGATATTTTCGTCGATTTTCCGCTTAAAATTAAAGCGATCGCCTCTATTCTTTAATCTTCCCTCAACCTTGACTTACTATCACCAACGTCAAAACGCTTTTTCTCAACAATACCTGAGTGAATTGCAAGGACAAATTTTCGGGTGTCCTTATTTTACAGTCAACAACCTCAATCGTGACTTTGTGGGGACAAAAGGATTTTCCGTAGTATTTAGGCGATCGCATCTTACAACAGTTGAGCAACGCTTTCCCTACTTCAAGCCTTATTTAGATTTGGCACTGCAACCGGAGTGTAATGCTTTTTACCTCAATCCCCTGTTGTTAAAATCAGGCTCTCGTGTAGATCCGCACATTGATCGCTCACTGCGTTCTTATTGTAAAACTATCGAACCGCCTACAGTTGTTAGTGTTCTTTATGTCGTCGTCCCTCCTGATATAGTGGGAGGGGAACTTGTATTGCGATCGCACAAACGTCAAATTGGGCAAATTCTTCCGAAATCAAACACTCTGCTATTTTTCCAAGGAGATTTGACGCATTCTGTCAACCTTGTTACCAGTTCGAGCGATCGGCTAAGTCTAGTTTGCGAACAATACAACCTCGAAGACGATCAACTGTACGACATTCCAGAATTTAAGCTCGAATCAAGAGCAAGTCAAGCTGAGAATCGACAAACTAAAAAGCGAACAACAAAAGTGAAGCATTAATATCATGTCTAGTAATATAGCGGTTCCCATTCAGATAGGGTACAACATCATATCGCCAGGTGTAGGGGCACGGCAGTGCCGTGCCCCTACGGGTGTACCTCACGTAAACGAGAACCGCTATATTATCCACTAGGCACACTAGATGTAGACATTTTTTGTAGCCTTGCAGTGTTTCAATCTAGTTTGACTGAACCCATAAGGCTTTTTCTACAGGAGTATATTTGTCTGTTTTTTTTACCAAATTCCCTCTAGCTATCGTTTATCGTTTCAGGGGATCGCTTTTCTTAGTGCCATTTTGTTAATATCCGTCGCCTGTGGCAGTCAAGCGAATGCGATAGATGGCTGTGTTGGCTGTAATAAAGAGGCTGTGACCATCTTCTCCCCAGGCTACATTGCTTGTTCGTACACCCGTTTCAATACTCCCCAGAAGCGTCCCATCGGGAGCAAAAATGAAAACCGCCTCGGGTGCAGCAGCGTACACATTACCTGCCCGATCAACCTTGATCCCATCGGGATTACCCTGGCGGTTGCGTTCCCATGTCCAGCCATCCGCAAACGTGCGACCATTTTGAAGTGTGCCGTCCGGTGCTACATCGTATACCAGCCATCTCGATTGTTTGGTGGTTGAATCGGAGACATAGAGAATCTTTTCATCTGGAGAAAATACAATGCCATTGGGAGAACGAATCTCATCAGTCAATAGCGTTAACTCGCCATCGGGCGATAGGCGGTAAACGCCACTGAACGGGAGTTCCTTCTCTGGGTCATCATGTCTTTGAGTTGGCAAACCATAGGGAGGATCGGTGAAGTACAGGTCACCATTAGATTTGTAAACCAGGTCATTGGGACTGTTCAACCGTTTGTTGTCATACCTATCTGCCAGAGCAATTTGGGTGTTGTTCTCTCTGTTCTCTAACCGAGCGACGCGACGATTGCCATGCTGACACATCACCAGTCTGCCCTGGCTATCAAAAATTAACCCATTAGAACCGGGTTCTATTCCGTTAAAGGGAGTGTCCCCCGTATATCCACTGGGACTCAAATAAGTTGAGATCCCTTTCCCCGGTTCCCATTTGTAGATTTTATTGGCTTTCACATCCGAAAACAGCAGATATTTCTCGTTTCGATTCCAGACCGGACCTTCCACCCAGAGAAATCCATCCGCCAATTTTTCTAATTTGGCATCAGCGGGAACAATACTGTTAATACGGGAATCATAGCCGACAATTCTGCCAGGAATGGTGGGAGCTTTAGTGTCAATCGGCGACAAATCTTTTTTATGCTCAATGCCAACCCGATTGGTATGCCATTTTTTGTTGTTGGCGGATGCTTGTGTCAATATTGTCGAACCACCACCAATCAAAAGTGCTGCTAGAACAAATGAACAAAGCTTTTTCATAATTTGCAATGTTGATATACGTTTATTATTCTCTTATTAACAAGCAAGTTCTAGTTGTTAAGCTGTTAATAACTACTTACAAAACCACAACCATACTCATATCTCTAGTCTTTGAATAGCAACACTTTCTTGCGATTCTTTACACAATCTTTAAGAAAATTTATCGTTAACTTCACCTGTTATTCACTAAGACTGTGTAGCCGGGAAAGTAGCGAAGGTATCACCAGCCGCCACATGATGGTTCAAACCTTGATGTCAGTGTAACCATAATATTGAGGTATTCGTATTAATGACCAATGGCGAATCTGCTTTGTTTGGACGGACGAAAACAATGCTTTAGAAGTTGAAATAGTAGATTACCACTGACTAAAAAAATCATTATGAACAACAACCGTCTGCCAAACATTCATCCTGGCGAAATCCTGCAACTAGAATTCTTGGAACCGCTGAATATTACGGCTTATCGATTAAGCAAAGATATAGGTGTAGCTCAAACACGGATTAGCGAAATTTTACAAAGAAAGCGCAGTATAACAGCAGACACAGCATTGCGTCTATCTCGCTATTTTGGTAACAGCGCTCAGTTTTGGTTGAATTTACAAACGCAATACGATTTACGTCAAGCTCTTGAAGAAAATGCATTTATTTTACAATCAAATTCCTAAACTTCCGTTTAATGATGTAGCCTGAGATTATTTTCAATTACCGAAATTAGTTATCCAAATCGCGATATTCATTATCCAAATCGCGATATTCATTATCCAAATCGCGATATTCATTATCCAAATCGCGACTTTCATTATCCAAATCGCGACTTTCATTATCCAAATCGCGACTTTCATTATCCAAATCGCGACTTTCATTATCCAAATCGCGATTTTTGTCACTAACACAGGACTTACGCACTAATTTTGCCGTCTGAGTCAACCTAACTTGAAATGCCATACTTCTGCCGCATTTCTTGGTAAAATTCGCTTAGACTACTGGTTCTACCAGTCTCTACATCCTCCAATCCCTGCTTAATTCCAGCTATAGCTTCCAACCTTTCCAACGCATCCAGCAGCTTTTGGTAAGACTCTGCATCCTGAACCACAAGTTCGGCTTTGCCATTAACTGTCAGCACTACTGGTTTTCCTGTCTGTTTCATCTGCTCAATAAATTCCACCGTATTGCGCTTAAAGCTAGAGAGTGAATGGATATCTCGACTTATGTTTAGCATAGAAGTTATTATGCATGAAATTTGCACTTAATTTAATGCTATTACAAAGAGACGTTACATGTAACGTCTCTACTGTCCTCAGCTATTATCTATGCTTGCAATTGGCAAAGTAACAAACCAAACCACTGATTTGCATCAGTCCACACATCAAGCGGTTTCAAACCTTTTGCTGCAAGTTGCTGCTTAATAATATTGATGTCGAATTTACGGGAAATTTCCGTGAAAATTGTTTCATTTGGCTGAAAATGAACACTGAGATTGAGAGCGCGTAACTCCACAGTTTGCTTCTGCATACTTTTCAAATGCATCTCAATCTGATTTTCAGTTTGATTATAAAACGCTAAATGTTCAAACTGCGTTGTGTCAAAATTCCCCTCAAACCGTCGATTTAAATGATCCAACATATTCAGGTTAAACGCTGCCGTTACACCTTGGCTATCGTCATAAGCTGCTTCTAAGATGTGTTTCGGTTTTTGCAAGTCTACCCCCAATAAAAAATACTCTCCCACTTGCAAAGCATCTTTAATTTCCGATAAAAACACATCACACTCTTGAGGATTGAGATTACCCAACGTACTACCGATAAAACAAATCATCCTGCTGGGTAATTGCTTCGGTATCAATTGCGCTAGTGCCATCTCATAAGTTCCGGCGATCGCATGAACTTGCAATGAGGGATAATCTGTCAATAGCTGCTTGGCACTAGTTTCTAACATACCTGCACTCACGTCAATCGGCAGATAACGCAAAGGATAGCCTAACTGCTTGTATGCATCTAAGATAATACGGGTTTTGGTTGAGCTACCGCTGCCAAGTTCCACCAGTTCGCAATCCCCTGTAATTTTGGCAATTTCCTTAGCACACTTTTGTAAGATTGCCGTTTCTGTTCGCGTAACGTAATATTCTGGTAACTCGCAGATTTGCTCAAATAACTCAGATCCGCGATCGTCGTAGAAGTAACGAGGGGGTAGGGATTTTTGTGTTTGAGTTAACCCCTTAACTACATCACTCCCAGCACTAGAGGAAACAACCAAAGTTGGTTCTAGCAAACGCTGTATTTCTAAGCGTTTTTCAATAGTATTTTGGGAAGTAACCTGACTTGCGATCGCTTTAGATATTGACATTAAACCTCCGATGACTTGGTGTGATAGGTTGCATTCTTATATGCAAACCCCAAACCAAAGCTAGTGAAACACGAAGCGACATCAAAATAAATCACGCTTGAGCTAGATTACACAAGTATGAAGGCTATGTTTTCTGGTTTTTACATTAAATTGGCAGGGATTGGGAATTACTAAAAGTGAGGAGTGAGGAGTTAAGAGTGAAGAATAATGAATTTTAAAACTCCTGTACGGGCGGGGTTACCCCGCCCCTCCTAACTCCTGTACGGGCGGGGTTACCCCGCCCCTCCTAACTCCTGTACGGGCGGGGTTACCCCGCCCCTCCTAACTTTATTCCTCCCGACGCATCGAAACCCCGCGAAAATCTGACGCACACCGGGGTGATACCAGTTGCGAAAACTAGAACGCAGTGCGAAAGGACTAGTTGCCCAACTACCACCTTTTAAAACTCGGTGTTGCTGGTCAAAATAAACTTGCGAGTAACCCATATAAGGATACATCTCGAAACCGTCGTAGCCATCAAACCAAGATGCAGTCCACTCCCAGACGTTACCCAAAGTATCATACAAACCATAAGCACTTTGCCCTTCTGAGTAGGCATCTACTGGTGTTGTGTTGATAATTTGGCGATTCTTCTGTGGAGATGTTACATCAACGCAATTACAATGTTGCGGTGTTGGTTCTTCATCACCCCAAGGATAGATGCGGCGACAATTCATGTCTGCATCCCAACTAACTGCTTTTTCCCACTCGGCTTCTGTGGGTAATCTCTTACCGACAAATCGGCAATAAGCTTCTGCTTCGTACCAACTGACACCACAAACGGGGTGATTATCCGCAGATAAAACATCGTGCCAATAAAGCGGTTCCCCTACCTGCTCTATTTGCAACCATTCCCAGCCAGCCTTCGACCACCAACGCGGATTTTCGTAGCCTCCAGCTTCCATAAATACCCGATACTGCCCGCAAGTCACAGGGTAGCGGTCAAGATAATAAGTATCTAAATATACCTTATGTGCTGGGCGCTCGTTATCAAGAGCATCAATTGAGTTGCTACCCATTTCAAACTCACCCGCTGGGATTTTGATCGGAGGGGGAGAGGGGGAGAGGGGGAGAGGGGGGGAGGGGGGAGACAAGGGGGATGGGGGAGATAAGGGGGAGGGGGGAGACAAGGGGGATGGGGGAGATGAAGAAGAAATTCCTCCTTGTCCTCCTTGTCCCCCTTGTCCCCTTGTCCCCTTGTCCCCAAGTCGTCCCCCCTGTTCATTCCTCTTGGCTAATTCCAACAAAAAGGCGATGGTTTCGCAGTGTTGACTTTCGTGTTGAAGCAAAAAGCGGCAAAGACGTTCTTGCTGATGTAAATCACCTACTTCTAGGTAATCTAAGACTTGTTTTCTAACTGTGTCTAAGTAATAATAAATTTCTTCTAGGTTTGGTAATTGGACTCGCTGTGATTTGGGTAAACCATCTGCGGCAAAAAATTTGCGATATTGCGGAAACAAACAAGCATTACCTGCACTGCGTTCTAATAGCCATAAAGACTCGGTGTAGGCAATATGCCCCAAATGCCACCCTACAGGGCTAAAATCGGGATGAACCTGACAGCGAAATGTGGCTTCGTCCATATCCGCGAACAAAGCCAGAGTGTTAGCGCGACATTGATAGAAAGCAAGAGAAATTGCTTGTTGTAAGTTAGATTTTCTCAATTTGGATATCACAGTCTTCTTCCACAGTCATAATGCTATTTTCCGGGAAAGCAGTCCAATTACTAGCGAATAGCGGTTCAGATGCAATAATTACCGAGTTAGGGAAAATGGGATCGTCCCGCAACCAGTAAAGAGACGGAGCAGGTGAACTTGAAGCAAAGCGTGAAGCAATCAGCCGATGCCCATCGCTAATTATCACATTTGCAGAAACATCTACTTCATCACGTTGGGCTAAATCCAAAAGCGTTAATAATGTCTTGCGTAAAGCAGATTCTAAAGTTAGATGTTGATTTTCTTGCCACAGAGAAAGCAATAGCGCAAAAATATGCTCGGAATCAGTACTCCCATTGATTAGTTCGTAAAATTCAGGTGTTAGAATACTACGAATTTTTCTGTGTAATGTTTTGCGGAAATTCTCTATTCTGCCATTGTGAAAGAATAGCAAATTTTGATAGTTGAACGGTTGGCAATTAGCAAAATCCATTGCTTGACCTTGTGTAGCACTGCGATCGTAAGCCACTACACATTTAGACTCAACAAAACGGCTGAGACTCGGTAGATTAATATCGTTCCAAATCGGCAGTGTATTTTTGTAGGTAAAGGGTTCGGTATCTTTTTCAGGATGATACCAGCCAACACCAAAGCCATCAGCGTTGACTACCCCTGAAATCATTTCGCGGGGTTGGTAACTCTGGACTATTAATGAGTGTTCTGGTTTGTATAATAGATGGTCTAAAGAAACAGGTGAACCAAGGTAGCCAAGTAATCGGCACATAATTTAAGTATTTGCTTTAATTGAGCTAGGGAACTGAGAGTTAAATGAATATTTGATTTATTTGTGCTATGCGAATTTGATTTATTTGTGCTATGCGATCGCTCTCCTGAAATTACTTACTATCTTTACATAAGTTAACATTTTTTTAAGATAATTATTGTCTGTAATGGTGAGGTTATGACGAACTCAATGATGGTGATTTTTCCCTATCGACATAATTCGACATGGGTGTTTGACGATGAACGAGTCGGATTAGTTCACGAACCCTTTGTCAGTGGTGTACCGGAAATGATTGACATTTTGGTGCAAGACATTCCCAATGTTGATCAAGGTTTTAAACTTTTATTTTCTGCAAATCCTTTTCCTGGTTATCAAGCAGAATTGACTTGGTTAAAAGAAGAATATAATGGACATTGGTATTGTTGGACTCAAACAAATATGGAAGGATGGCTATGTCCGGCATTATTTAAATATTTTATTGAAGCGCCCAAGAAGATATATTGTAAAGCAGAAAGTATTTCTTAAGGAAATTTTATGATTTTAGCGCTGTTAGCGTTCGCGTAGTGTCTCGTTCGCGCAGCGTCTCCCCTTGGGAGAAGAGAAGCTTTCCCGCAGGGTAGCGCTCACTACGAAGAACTAAATATGAATATTCCCGATTTAAATACAATTATATATCAACAGCCTTACCCGCTTTTATTCGCTACTATTAGCGGTTCCCATTTATATGGTTTTCCCTCACCGGATTCTGATTATGATTTGCGCGGTGTTCACATTTTACCAGTGCGCGAAGTTGTCGGATTAAATACTGGACAGGAAACTATTGAATTGTCGGAAATTCGCGAGTCTTTAGAGATTGATTTGGTAACTCATGATGTCAAAAAATTCTTTTTATTACTACTCAAAAAGAATGGTTATGTGCTAGAGCAATTATATTCACCTTTAATATTGAAAAGTACGCCAGAATATGAGGAATTAAAGATTATTGCTTTATCTTGTATTACTCGTCATCACTGCTACCATTATTTGGGTTTTGCCGCAACGCAATGGAAATTGTTTGATAAAGAACAACCGCGTCGAGTTAAACCGTTGCTTTATGTTTATCGAGTGCTGTTGACTGGTATTTATTTGATGCAAACTGGAATTATAGAAGCAAATTTAGTTAAACTAAACGAAGTTTTTAATTTACCTTATATTCCTGATTTAATCGCAGCGAAGCTTGCAGGTGCAGAAAAATCAGTTTTGCCAGATGCTGATTTTTCTTTTTATCAGCAAGAATATAATCGCTTGCGAGAGCAATTGGAAATTGCATCTCAAACCAGTATACTACCTAAAGCACCTACAGCTAAAGCAGCTTTGGATGATTTACTCATACGTTTGAGAGTTAGGAGTTACAGCGGATTGCAGGTAGGTGTAGTACAATAAAACCAGTGGTTCAATGTTTAAGATGAAACCTTACTCCGTCGATTTTCGGCAAAAAATAATCAAAGCTTAC